>CATVQN010000137.1 GCA_958346135.1 uncultured Eubacteriales bacterium
CATCATTATTGACGGCAAGGAAAAGAACTACAAGCTGCGCAGTGATGCCAAAATTCAGATTACCGGCTCAGAGGCCACCATTTACGACCTTCGTCCCAACATCACCGTAACCGGAACGCTGGACGGCTCCGAGATTAAGACGCTATCCGCTTCTGCGGTTGTGACCAACGAAAAGGGTGAATTTAACGGTACCGTAACCAGCATCAATACGACCTATAAAGTAATTACCGTCACCGACGAGGCCGGAAATGCCCAGAGCGTTTACTACAGCAGCAAGACCAACTTCTTAAAGAGCTCCGGAACCTCTGCCACCTCTCGGGATATTGAAAAAGGTGCAACCCTTTCCATTACCGGGGCAGAAAACAATGGCGTATTTGAAGCTACCATTATTATTATCAAATAAAAAATTGTTATTCCAAAAATGAAACCGGTTCTTCACCAACCAGGCGGAGAACCGGTTTATTTTCTATTCTTTTACAGTCTATGCAAACGAAACCGAAACGGTTCTAATTTTCCACGGCGAAAGCTTTACCGAAACTTCGTTGTTCTTTACGGCAATTTCACCTTCTATGGGTTCTTCGTTCAAGTTTACCAAACCGGCCTTACCGACAGGACGAGCAAAGGCAATCTTGGCCTCTGTTTCCGCATCGGAGGCATTAAAGATGCGCACAACAACGGAGGATAAATCCTGCTCGCCCTGCTTGATGATGCTGGTGCATACATCCCGTCCCGATACGGAAATCAGACTGGAAGGTGCAATTAACTTTGCATTCTTTTCCACCTCGCGGTAACCGGTGAGTAATTCTGTTGCCATAAGATCCTGTTTCTTAACCAGAGCCGAATAAGCGACCTCACAATCCAGTGGTACCAAAGAAAAGCTGTAGTCCAACATTCCGTTTAGCTGACACCGGGTTTCTCCGTTGCCGGCTACCGTAGTCCGAAACGCCCGCAAAAGCGTAACCGCAATAGTCCCGTTTTCATCGTCCAGCGCCGCACATTCATGCAGTCCGCCCTTTGCCACAAAGGCAAGGCCTGTGCCGTCCTCGTTTCGCATACCCACAATTCCATTCATGGCCTTTTCCCGTACCTCCGGCTCTGCCCAGGTCTCGCTGTCAAAGTTTATCGCCGCAGGGCGCAGGCATCGATAAAATGCCTGACCGGCAAAATAGGTATCGCTCTTTACATAGGTGGGCATAAACAGACGCAAGCGGTGATCCTTTGCCTGATTATCAAAATGCAGCTTAACATCCACCGCTCTGGCATTTTCGTCCAGACTGACTTCAAACACTGCTTTGCAAATTGCTGTACGGTCTCCTCTTCTGACTCCCGCCTCGTTCCGGAATATTTCGGCCGGCAGAACCAAATCCTTGGTAATCCGGAAGCTGCATCTTGCCATTCCGCATTCCGTTTTCTCAATCACTGCCGATATTCCGGCGGAGGATACCGTTCTGTCCACCTTACTGTTTGCATGGAACCAGCCGTCTCCGATTTCGGAATCATCCATCAGTCTCAGCTGATTTTCGTATGTCTTTTTCGTCTTTTTATCGAAAATACTCAGCTCGCCATTGGACGTAACCGTCACCTTCAGGTACTCGTTTTCCATATAGTCATCGCCGGATACCATCTGCCGCAGGTAACGGGACGGCGTCTCGCTGGGAACAATTTTAAACTCGCTTTTGCCTCCCGCCGGGAGCTTGGCCCGAAACGCAACTCTATACTTATCCGTATTCTGTCCATACTGATCCTTCACCCGATTAAAATAATTACGGTGGATATCCACAATCTGATAAGGATACTCTTTGCCTTCACTGTCATAAATCCGAAAACTGTTGAGCGTTTCATAACCAAAGGGCTCTGCATAGGTTTTCGGGTAGTTTCGCTTCATCAGCAGGTCTGCTTCCACCACACCGTCACGGGCAAAGGGCAAGGTATTATATACCGTAAGAACACCGTCGGTATCGATTTCGTCATAATTCATCAGGTACGGACGCTGGTTCTCCCACATAAAGTCATTTTCTAAGGTCTCACAGATTTCTTTGGTCTGATCGAACCGATATTCCATGTCCTTATGTACCTGGGTCAGCGAGCATCCGCAGATGGAATCATGGGGATGATTCTGTATCAGATATCGATACGCCGTTTCCACATAGGATCTGGGGCATTCATAGCCCGTCATCGCTCCCAGTGCCAGCATGGGTTCTACCACCTTTTCCAGCCGGCTCTGGCACGCATCGTTGGCTTTTTTTAGGGTGTAATAGCTGGACAGGGTATTGGAAATCAGATGGCCAAAGGTGTTTTTCATGCTGGTATTCATTTCACCCTTTCGCACCTTCATCTGATCTCTGTACTTCTCCAGCTGTTTTCCGGCCTCTGTCAGATCCGTCTGGTGCACGGTTACGTTCGGAAATGCCTTTTCAATCTGCGCCTGATATTTGGGCGCATCCACATGCATGGGCATATGATCCAGTGCGTCCATAATCACATACACCGGGATATCCGTCAATGAAAACAGAAACTCCATATATTCCTTATTCTTCTTTTCAATTTTATCCAAGGAATTCATTTCCATGGCACGGGACTTGTTCAAAACATGCAGACAATATTCGCCATAGCCGTCCTTATCTCCCATTCGGAAGTTGATACACTCACTGCCGTCCGGCGCCTGCCAGATGAAATACGGATCCGTCTTTCCCGCTCCGCGGCAGAAAAGCGAATAGGGAATATCAAACCCACGGAAGATTTGGGGCATCTGGGCAATGTGTCCAAAGATATCGCAGATATATCCGAATTTCCACGCCTCTTTCGCACCCCACTTTTTAGCCAGCTTATGCCCCTGCATCAGGTTCCTAATCAGGCTCTCTCCGGAGAGAATAAACTCGTCCGGCATCACATACCACGGTCCCACCTTCACACGGTCCTTAGCAATCAATGCCTTCAGCTTTTCCGCTCCCTCGGGATTGATTTCCGCATAGTCCTCCAGAACAATGGTCTGGCCATCCATATGGAATACACCGAAATCCGGGTTTTCCTCCATGGTTTTTACCACGCCGTTTAATACCTTCACCAGCCGGAACCGAAATCCCTGGAAGGTCTGATACCATTCCCGATCCCAGTGGGTTCCGGAAAAATAATATACGTCCTTCTTTTTTTCTCCCATTTCCTTTCTCCTTTCTCATTCTCCCATTGATTGGCACAGCATCACAAGATACCGCCTTTGTTTTCATAATTCAATCGCTGAAATAACGGTTTGATTTTATCATAAAGGCATAGGATAGTAAAGGTATAAACGTTCTGAAATCTGTAATTTTGTCCAGACATAAAGGTGCGGCGTCAAGCCAAAAAATTTATGGTCAATTTTGCATCCGAATATGTTCCTCCTGAATCATGGGATACTGCACCAAACGGCTGCCGTCCAACACCTCTTTGTGCATATCCACTGCTGTAATTTGATGATTATTGTAGGCCGTATAGTAATAAATTCCCTTATCGGCATTACAGCAGGAGGTATAAATCGTAATTTCGTATTTCCCATCTGCGACCTCACAACAGCCTCTCTGCTGATCAACAGAGCCGAGAATATGGAAAAACTGGCTTACACTTTCGGATTCCAAGTCGCCGGAAACCGAATTCATCTTTGTAAAAGCTGCCCTGATAAAGCGGGATTGTGAGGATAAATCCCCCGGAAGTCCCAGCGCTCCCATTCCGCGGCTGTACAAATGCAGCGGCAGCTGATCGGAAAAACGATTCTTAGGCTGCTTTGGGGACAAGTTCATGTAGTTATTCAGCTGGAACATCTGTTCCTGAAACGGCGGATTATTGGTCAATACCCCCACCGGATTCTGATAAATCTGGATTCCCGTCTTTACGGATTCCACCGTAACGGTCTCATTGCGGTCCGCAATCATCCAATGGAGCTGCGCCGGCGGAAGCCCCTCGCTGAACGGATCGCCAACAATATTGATGTTCTCCAGCATCTTTAATGCCTCCTTTACGGAAGCACACCGGCCGAGAATCCAGGGAATCAGTTCAAATGTTGCCACATTGTCTTTCTCCTGTATTTCGTCCCGGTAATGTGCATTTCCAACAAAATTTAATCCGGCAATTCCAAGTCCCTTTTCATTAACCGCATCATAATACAGCGGATAGTCTTCCTGGACACACGCCGCCCCAATCATTGCATAATGACTTTCCACCATTCCCATATACCGAAAGCGAATCGGATAACGGCGCGGCGTTATCACCACCTCATCACCATAGGAAAACTCATAGTCTAAGGTTCTGCCAAAATAAAAATCCTTTGTTTGATACGTTGCAGCTGTACACATTTAACATTACCTCCATTACATTGACATCATCTCTCAAC
>CATVQN010000138.1 GCA_958346135.1 uncultured Eubacteriales bacterium
CTTACGCTAACGATAGAACCGTCAACATAATTCTCAGCACCCAGAACTCTTACAATGTAAAACAGGTCTACCGTGTTCCAAACTACAGTTACAACATCCCATTCTTTCAGCTCGCTGTAATCGTAGGGTTCACCGTTCTTGGTTACATTCGTAATCAGAGCGCTGTCATCCTCGTCAACAGAAACGTAAGACAGAGAAGCTGTGTCGGCACCATTTTTGCTATCTACGCCAGGAACACGAATGTTCTTCATGAATCTGATCTGGCCACGAGAGGTAACCTCTTTTACAACTGCACTTACACCAACTTCGATTACAACTACGTCATAACCGCTTGCATCGTCGGTATCCAGCAGAGTAACTTTACCACTGTAGTTGGTGTCCGGAAGAACCACGCTGTTGTCACCGGTCTCACCAAAGTAGTCGGTCATGTTACCAATAGCAGCTGCGCCATTGTAAATAATGGTAGGATCAGCCTGGATGTTCAGCTTGGTCTCATTTCTGTCGCTTGCATTCTTCAGGTAGGACAGAGTGCCCTTGCCGTTTGCATCTTCGGTATAACCCTCATACTGATCAAGGGTAAACTCAAGAGCATTGTTCTTGGAAGCATTCGGGGTGATAGAAACGATGGTGTAATCGTCGTTTCTGTTGCTCTCCTGCTTAGCGTACAAATCTACAGCATAGCCGATGTATGCATCTGCATCAACATCGCCCTGATAGAACTTCATAGCACGAGTTACAGTGCTGTTTCCATCAGTTACATACATATAGTCGCCAAGATAGTTGTAGTTTGCAGTGCTGTTGTCCAGCTTCAGCTTAATGGTCTTGCTTGCAGAAGTGTCGATATCAGTCGTCTTCGCATCTGCATCGGTGTAGCTGTTTGCAACAACTTTACCGGTTGTTCTGATCATCTTCAGGTCACGGGTCAGCAGGGTCTTGTAACCATAGCTGTCGCGGTTGTCATAAACCGTGTATTCACCCTTGTCACCATAGGTGATCTGATCCATCAGAGGAGTGTCGATTGCATTGTATACCAGCTGTGCAACCATGCCTCTGGAAGCCTCAACGTCGATACCGCCGCCGATTACGTCATCCAGCACGCCATATCTCTGTGCTGCGGTAATGTAGCCGGTCGGATAACCGCCGTTGTCGTTAGCAAAAGGTCTGTAACCCAGAGTTTCCATCAACATCTTAATCATTTCCTGATATTTAACGTTGTCCTCCGGACCAAAGTTACCATCGCCATAACCGTTTACGATGCCCTGGCTTGCAGCCTGTGCAACATAACCGGATGCCCAGTGAGTAGAAGGAACATCAGTAAAAGCAGTGTTGGTCTGCGCTGCGCTGTTCATTCCCTGGATTCTGGAGATGATCGCTGTTACCTCAGCTCTTGTAATGGTATCGGTAGGTCTAAATTCCATTACGCCATCATTGTTCTCGTCGTCACCGGTGATGATTCCGAGAGCGTTTAACGTTTCGATTGCTTCAGAATAATTGTCAGTAGAAGCTACATCGCCGAATACCTGGGCAAATGCCACGGTACTAACCAGCATAGCAAATACTGCTACCAAAGCAATAACCTTTTTGAGATTTCTCATTCTCAAATCCTCCTTAAAATATAAATTTTAATTTTTTTACATCTTCATGCACTGTGGCTTCACCCCGGTTCCACAGTCGCCGCCAGTAAGTCCATACCGATTCCAGCATATTCTTACTAACTTAGTACAGATTATATCACTAAAACAGGCTAAATGTCAATATTTAATTTCATTTTTAATAGTTTTGTAACAAAGTAACCAAAAATTTCCTACTTTAAAACCGCCTGCTAAGCGATTCCCCCAGTTTTTCCGCTTTGCCCCAACAAAGCTGCGGTTTTTCTGGAGTTACGGCGGGGTGCGCCGCCAAAGGCCACCTTAAAACACGTCTGTGTCCTGCGTAATATACAGTACCCTTTAACATTCATACATTCTAATACCGGATTCGACTTCTGTCAAGTATTTTACAAAAAATAATTGCATTTTTGTAAGGTTTGTGCTATCATGCAGCTAGAAATCGTCAGTCTGCACAATTTTTCCGATCCCGATTTCGGTTTTAAGGCTCTCGCTTTGTAAGACGGCCAAAATCCGATTTTGGTTCCATCTTTTTTACGGTATCGAAAACGCCGAGTCAAATGCCAAACACTGTGACATACTATTCTTTTTCATTATGTATAGCTGTTATTTTTGCTGTATATTATAATAAGGAAATAATTCCGAGTAACACAAAGGGGTGCTTCTATGAAACGAATTGCCGAAATGTGGAATACAAGTTTTTGCCGGGCGCTCCTTCTCCGGATTCGCACCGATTTTTTGCCATGCCTGTACTCGCTTTTTTTCGGGAGCTTTCTCTGGGAATGTTGGGCCTGGATTGACCGGCATATTGTGCAGAGCCGAATTATTCAATCTCTTTTTAATCCTATCTATCTGACGAACGCCTGGTACGCCAGCCACTTTTATCAGACAGGTACCCGAGGCCTCAGAAAGCTCTCGCTCATTACCCCTGCCGCCGCCTTAAAATGGAAAACGATTTATATCGGCATTTTTCTCTGCGGTCTTGCTTGGATTCCCAGTCGCATCTGGAGCAACACTTATTTGCTGACCGGCTTTGCCGCTCTTGCTATTCTCTATTTTTCACATCAGGGTCGTTACCGCACCGGCGTGGTTTTTGCTCTGGTCAATGTAACCCTGACTTTGTTTTGGATTTTAACCGCTCTTGCCACACCCTTTCAGGCGGTACAAACCCTGACCTATTTTCTCCTGGGAATTGATTTGTTCTTTTTGGTGTCCTTTGCCATCCGGACAGAAGCAGAACTACGAAAAATGCTGCGGGTGCTCTATCTTATTCTCAGTGTTTTATGTGCTGCAGGGTTTTTACAAAATCTCTTTACCGGACTGCCCGCCTCAGCGTCTTTAGAGGACAATGTGACCTATGGAGAAATGATTGTACTGATGTTTCCCTTTGCCATGATCTGTCCGCTGACTTACCCCGACGGAAAACACCGGATCCTCTATTTTGCCGCACTGCTGGTATTGGGATTTCTGGCAGTGACCGCCTGTGGCTCCAAGGCTGCCCTGGTTGGATTTTTCGTGGAGCTTTTTCTGCTGGTTCTTCTGCTGGATTGGCGGTATCTTCCGCTTTTGGCCGTGGTTCTCCCAGTGGCAACCGCCTCTGCCGTAAATCAAATCATGCAAATGTGGCAGCGACCGGTCATGTACGGCAGCCTTGCCAAAAACATCTATTATGGGTTTCGAGATTTCTGGAATAACGGTTTTGGTATAAACCGCAAGGTCTTTATGGATGTTTATCAATCCACCGCTTTAGAGGCTAAGACAAGCCAAGCCATGGTACAGCTTCCCTATCTTCATATCAGTCCGCTCTATTTTACCTTTCTGGTGGATATGGGAACCCTTCTTCTTATTGGGTTTTTGTCCTATCTGTTAAGGCTGGCTCACTCTACCCTAACCTCGGTTTTTACCGCGCAAAAGCAATTTAAAATGTATTTTGCCGCAGGCTTTGTCACCCTGATTGGAATTTCCGTATCCTCTATGTTAGAATCCACTCTGTTTAACCCAAGGGTACTTTTGTTGTATTGGGCAATGCTGGGACTGATTCGGGCGGCTCGGATTGTACGGTTTGGTATTATCATGTAGTGTTTTGAAAATTTGAAAAATATTTAGAAAATCCTTGACAAATCTTCAATTCCATGCTATAATTTACCTCTGTGATACAGGGGTATAGCTCAGTTGGTAGAGCAGCGGTCTCCAAAACCGCGTGCCGGGAGTTCGAGTCTCTCTACCCCTGCCACCTTGCAAATGCCGTTGTTTCAACGAAACAACGGCATTTTTTTATTATCTTAATGAGCGAAAATTTTTGCTCTATTTTTATTCAATTAACACTTATTTTCCCCTACTTCGCCGTCATTGACGCCCTCACGAATTGAAAAGTAATTAAAATAGATATTATTTTATTGAAGGACAGAAGCAAAATGCTTGCTGTCCTATTTTGATATACGAAGGTTTATTTATGATTACGGAAAGGAAAACATTAAAAACCACTCTTACTTACAGTGAAGATATGAGCAGATGCTATGCTGTAACGATTGAATGGGAAAAAGCGAAGCCGAAAGCGGCTGTTATCATGCTTTCAGCAGGTAAAACAGACGGGGTATGCTTTGACAAGACAACAGGGTGTGTCATTAAAAACTTGGTAGCGCTTGGCTATGGAAGCGTGGATATTCTGAATCTGTTTTCATCATTAGATGGAACAAAGGAGGATACTGAGGACGAGGAAAATTTAGAGATTATCGGC
>CATVQN010000139.1 GCA_958346135.1 uncultured Eubacteriales bacterium
GCATCCGCTCCAGATAGTTTTCCCAACGGGAGCCGAAAACGTCCATCGGCTTATCACTGTTTAACGAAAGATGTAAATCAGAAATAGCAAAAATGGACATTGCATCACCTAATCCTTTGTATAATCCTCAGTCAATTTGGCATACTAACCTTGTGTTTGCAAGACAGTTTCTTGCACAACGCCACTTCGTCTATAAATCTTCATGCACTATATAAAAGAAGGAAAGAAATGCCGCAGCATGACGGTAGGAGGTTTTAATGATCATGGAAAACACAAACAATGCAATCCCCGGAATTATGTGCAGCGTTGAGCAGTGCGCTTATCATGCAAAGGATGATAAATGTACCGCCAGCCGTATTGAAGTAGGTTCCAGCGCGAACTGCTGCAGTTCCTGCGATACCGAATGTGTCACCTTTAAGCCCAGCAAATAACGCAAAAGGTCAAATTCCGTATTGACAGAAATCAGCCTACAGGTAATTCCTGTAGGCTTTTCTGTTGTGTTTATTTTTATGCGGAAATTACGATTCCACCTTTAAAAATTCCTTAATTAAGCCGTACATTTCGTCCTTGTCAATCACACCCTCAAAACGCTTTTCCTTGTCTTGAAGCGCCGCTAGGGATGCAGGAATCTCCATACCGCTCTTTTCCTTCAACCTCTCAAGCAGAGTAAAGTCATCGCCTTCGGCGTTCTCACCCAATGCGGACAGTACCGCTTCATTAAATTTAAAGGGGCTTGCAGTGGAGGCAATCACCGTTTTGGTTTGATCTTCGGTTTCCGTAACGTACTGCTGGTATACATCTACCGCAACCGCCGTGTGGGTATCCAGGGTATAGCCGGTTTCTTGGAAGGTTTTCCAAATCCGCTCCTTGGTAAAGTAATCATCACAGCATCCACCCCAGAACAGTTCGGTAATCTTTTCGTGCATTTTTGCAGGAAGCTGATAACATCCCTTTTCCTTCAGCTCTGTCATCAAAGATTTGACACACTGCGCATCGTTTCCGCTGACGTCAAACAGCAGCCGCTCTAAATTGCTGGAAATTAAAATATCCATAGAGGGCGATACGCTGGTATAAAAATCACGGTTTTTATCGTACTCACCGGTACGGATAAAATCGGTCAGGACATTATTGCGGTTTGATGCACAGATAAACTTTTTAATGGGAAGTCCCATCTTTCTGGCATAATATGCCGCCAAGATATTCCCGAAGTTTCCGGTAGGAACACAGACATTGATTGCATCGCCCGGATTGATTTCGCCGTCTTTCACCATGTCACAATACGCAGAAATGTAGTACACAATCTGCGGCACCAGTCTGCCCCAGTTAATGGAGTTTGCCGACGAAAGGGCATAGCCGCCGCTTGCCAGTTCCTCTTCTGCGGCCTTGTCCGTGAAAATTCGTTTTACACCGTTTTGTGCGTCATCAAAGTTGCCCTCAATTCCGGACACAAAAACATTGGCTCCTTCCTGGGTCATCATCTGGAGCTTTTGCATATCGCTGACGCCGTCCCCCGGATAAAACACAATGATTTTGGTGCCGTCTACATCCTTAAAGCCCTCTAAGGCAGCCTTACCGGTATCACCTGAGGTCGCAACCAAAATAACTATCGTCTTGTCCTCCCCGGTCTTTTTCATGGCAGTTGTCATAAAATGAGGAAGAATCTGAAGCGCCATATCCTTAAACGCACAGGTGGGACCATGCCAAAGTTCCAGAATATACCGACTATCGTCCAGCTTCACCACCGGAGCCACCTTTTCACTGCTGAACTTACCGCCTCCATAGGCGCCTTCCGTACAGTCGGAGAGCTGTTTTGCGGTAAAATCCGTCAAATATTTTCTTAAAACCAGCTTCGCACGGTCGATATAACTCATATCTACCAAGCGGGACATATCCCGCTGACTAAGCGCAGGAATCTCACAGGGAACAAAAAGTCCGCCTTCCTGAGATAAACCTTTTTTGATTGCTTCTGCTGACTTTAGCCGAAGGCTCGCATCTCTCGTACTCATATAGTACATCATCTTATTATCACCATCTTCTTTCAAGATTATTGACAGCCCATGCTGCACCCATAGCTGTTTTTACGCAATTCTTATAAAGTAAAAAGAAAGAGAACTGCGCACGCCGGTGCAGCAGTCCCCTTTACCCTAACATAAAAATCAACCTAAGTCAATATTTTTATGCGAAAATCATGACAAAACATTCGACAAACCGGGCTAAATATATTCCAACTCCGCCATACACTGTCAATTTCCCGGAAAATGCGGTCAAAAGCCTCATCCGATGCTTAGCAAATATATTTTTTCAGATTCGGGCCGGCCTCTGCCTCGGTTGCGCTCACCATAATTGTGAAGGAAACATTAAACTTCTCCTCCAGCTTTTCAAGATCCGCAATAAATCCCTCTAAATCCGCCAGAGAAGCACCGGGAACACTCTTGAAAATACTGTCAATAAAGATATGGGTCACATCATAATCCTGTGCAATAATACCGCACAGCAAACCCTCAAACATCTCAATGCTTCTAATATCAAAGCTCTCCGTATTGATCATTCTGGCCTTGTGACTGATGTCGTGCATCAAACGATTTCCCTCTGTAATACACACAACATTTCCCTTTTCCACGTCAATTGCGGAATTAACAGCCTGAATCAGCTTGGGGGTCTTTCCGCTTCCCTTTAAGCCTATATTCACTTTAATCATGACGAGATTCCACCTTTCTTGGTTGAAAATTTGTTTCCTTTTTTCTATGGTTTTTATTGTACCATAAATCTCCTGTCAGCACAAGTATTTTCTGAAACAGAAATTAAAATTTTTTGTAAACTTTTCCGAAAATAAGCTTCGGTTCATCAAACAGGGTACCATTATGCCTGTTTTTATTTCCCCAGCCGTAGCTCAAGGTCGGCTTTCATATCCTCATAGCCGGGCTTTCCAAGGAGCGCAAACATATTTTTCTTGTAGCTTTCCACACCGGGTTGGTCAAAGGGATTCACTCCCAGCAAATAACCGCTGATGCCGCAGGCCTTTTCAAAGAAATAAACCAGCTGGCCAAAGGTGTATTCATCCAGCGCTTTCAGCGAGATAACCAGATTAGGCACACCGCCGTCGGTGTGTGCCAGGGACGTTCCCTCGAACGCCTTTTTATTTACAAAATCCATAGACCTTCCGGCCAGGAAATTAAGACCGTCTACATTGTCCGGCTCCTCTTCAATGACAATATCCTGCTTGCTGTTTTCCACATAGAGTACGGTTTCAAACATAAGCCGCATACCGTCCTGGATATACTGGCCCATAGAGTGAAGGTCGGTTGAAAAGCTGACACCCGCCGGGAAAATACCCTTCTGATCCTTGCCTTCGCTTTCGCCGTAGAGCTGTTTCCACCACTCGGTAAAATACTGAAGCTCCGGCTCATAGTTTACCAGCATTTCAATATTTCTCCCCTTTTGATGAAGAATATTACGAACGGCTGCATACTGATAGCAGGGATTCTCATCCAGATTCTCATTGGCATAGAGTTCTCTGGCATCTGCCGCCCCCTGCATCATCTGATCAATATCCGCACCGGACACCGCAATAGGCAGCAAGCCGACTGCGGTCAGCACCGAATAGCGGCCACCTACATCGTCCGGAACCACAAAGGTTTCATAGCCTTCCTGATCCGCCAAATTTTTCAAAGCGCCCTTGGCACGGTCGGTCGTGGCATAAATACGTTTCTTTGCCTCTTCCTTTCCATATTGATCCTCCACATATTTTTTCAAAATACGAAAGGCAATGGCCGGCTCCGTCGTAGTACCGGATTTTGAAATCACATTCAACGAAACATCCTTGCCCTCAAGACACGCTAAAACAGCTTTCAAATAATTAGGACTAATATTATTTCCGGCGAAAATAATCTGCGGTTTTTGGGTATGATTATAAAAAGGTCCGTTTAAAAAATCAATGGCCGCCTTGGCGCCTAAATAAGAACCGCCGATACCGATGACAACCAAGACATCGGAATCCTTTCTTATTTTTTCCGCCGCCTTTTTAATTCTGCAAAATTCTTCCTTATCATAGTTGACCGGAAGATCCACCCAGCCTAAGAAATCATTGCCGGCACCGGTCTTGTTATGCAGCGTATCATGGACGGTTTTTATTTGAGCTTTTAGATTGTCCAATTCCTCCTTGCGGAAAAAATCCAGTGCTCGTTGATAGTGAAATGACAAGTTTTGTGACATTATGATCGCTCCCTTATTGAATATACAGACACAAAAATACCGGCTCATAAACATGGAGGCAATCACCGTTTTGGTTTGATCTTCGGTTTCCGTAACGTACTGCTGGTA
>CATVQN010000140.1 GCA_958346135.1 uncultured Eubacteriales bacterium
CCATCCCGTCTACGATTTTAATCTTCTTCATATCCTCGGTCTTGTTTCCGGTCAGCGCAGAGAGAGAATTGACGCCGCGTCCGATCTTAATATTCGTGCCGTCGTTAATCAAAATCAGCTTTCCCGCATCGATATCTCCGTCCGGATCTGCACTTTCCGTGATGGCTGTCACTTCCGGCAGTACCGCATAGGTACAGCTGGCATTAAGAGGCGTTCCGGCTAAAACTCCGGCAAGCCGTGCACAATACTGCGCCGTGGTATAGGCTTTGGATCCCACTTGAATCCCGTCTGTTGAAAAGTTGATAATGCCCTCATGATTGGCGGCATAATTCGGCAGCACCGCCTTAAAGGTCTTTTTATCACCTCTCTGTGCAATGACCCAGTCAGCAATGCCTTTTACATCGTCTTCTGTAAGGTCAGGAATCGCAAGATAATTCCACTTCTTATGGGTAAGCCGCTCTAGTGCTGCGTCATAGGTATCCTCCGTTCCGATTCTCTCCACCAGAACCCGTGACGGACCTCCTAAAAACGTCTTGTTAATCATATCAAGGCTCGATGCCGTCCAGTGACTTTTTACAACACTTGCCTCTTTTGGATAGCTGTAAGAAAGTGTTTCGTTGCTTTTGTCACGAAGGATCAGCGCCGCAATGCCGTTTCCGGATCGGCTCACAGCGGTGCTTGCCGCCGCCTTAACTTCAATCAATATCTCAGGTAATCCCATATTTTATCACTCCATTTCCAAATTCATTTCCATATTCTGCATTGTATCAAGTCCGGATTCATCTATGATGCCTGGGTCAACGTATATTTCATAAGCCATTGTGCCAATCAGGCAATCGTCCGCAATGTCAAACGCAACATGATATGTACTGACCGCACGTCCGTCAACGGAAAGCGGCTGATACAAAAATGCTCTTTTGATGCTTATTGCCGCATTCGTAATTTCGTCCTGGCTGTATACCTTTGGGACATACGCCATACGCACACCGACGGTCTGCCTTTCCAGTGCGTTGTTTTCCAGCGTAAATTCCGTTGGAAACATCTCAACGAATAAGAACGGCAGCTTCGCTCCCTGGTCTACTTCTTCCGTGTAAATCTCACACACAGTCCCAAATACATCGTGCAGACGGCAGGTCACTGCGTTTTTTTTCTTCTCTATCATCCAAACATCTCCTTAATGGCTCTGCGTATCACTTTACGCACGATATTGCCGGCCTCGCTTCGAACCGCCTGTGTACTGTCGCTTAGCATATTCTTACCCGGAACCCAAGACCGTTTCAGACGCTTGCCGATGGCAGGCACATATCTGCCCGGCGTCTGTCTGTGTCCATACTCTACATACCTGGCATATTCTACCGGATTATAGATTGCCGTACGCCACTGCGAGCCGCGTTTTACGGCAGGATTGGCAGACCATCCGCGCCGGAGCGTGCCGCCGTGATAACCTTTTAAAAACTCATATTGCTGTATGCCGTACACCGTCATAAATTTTTTCTTTGTTCCGTATTTACCTGTCATCTTTCTGGTTTCCGGCTTTGCATAATTCGATTTTTTACCGACCGGCGTTGCTTTTCGCACCAGTCTCAGCGTCCTTGCGGCTATTTCGTTCAATGCAGCAGAGGCAATTTCGTCGCACCCTGTATCTCCAAGCTCTTTTATCTTTTTTTCAAATTCCTCTGCGTGTATCTCAAATTTCATCAAGCATACTCCCCGTCTCGCTCCAGCATAATCTCCTGGTGTGTCGGATATATTGCCGTTTCTCCGGATTGACAATACGTCTTTGTCACACCGTCTCGTGTTACGGAAATAGAAGAACCCGGATCAATGGTGATATCCGGTGCTACAAATAGTTTTATAGTTTGATTCACCCTATATGCCGAAAACTCTCCGGCGGGCACCGTTGCCGTCTTTGTTCCAAACGAAAGGCGGCATGGTACGTCCTTTAATACATCCACCGTCTTGAACTGTGTCTCCTTGGTATCTTGATTGATAGTTTTTTTCCGTACCGTCACCGTCATACGGTCTGTGTAGGTTTCCTCAATTGCATGCCGCACTAACGCCATTTGACTTTCTTGAAGCATTTCCAAAGATCACGTCCTTTCCTATCCATCTGCTCTGCATAAGATAGAAGCCGCTGCTGTGTTGTCTGCTGTTCTTCTCCGGATGCAAACGTAACACTGGCGTCACCTACCGTTACTGCCTTGGGTACAGCCGTATTGACAGCCTCTCCTAAAATCTGAAGCGTACCGTCTGCAATGCGGCTTTTGATATATCTGCCGCACACATTGTCCGGAATCAGTCTTGCAAGCGGAGCCGGTACATCATCACGATGGCAATAGATTCGGATTTCATTTTGCACATCATCCGCCAAATAATCAAGGGCCAGGGGATCTGCATCCGAGATCCCCATTGCCTTCAGCTTTCTGATACACTCGTTTGATATCACCGACATAGCTGGCCTCCTAAATCTTGTGCTTAAGCTCCACAATCCGAATCTGTTTGGTGTCATATACGGGTCTCCAGTTTGCCGCGGTTGCCACCTCTGTGCGGCTGGGACCCTCCGAATTTTCCACACTTTCGGATGTCCAAGCAACACCACGCGGATGGAGAATGTAGGTCTTTCTGTTGATGAGGTAATCCACACCGGAGCCCTTCCTCTTTGCACGGTCTGTTTCGGTTGCGACAAATCCAACGGGGTTT
The DNA here is from genome assembly GCA_958346135.1 of uncultured Eubacteriales bacterium. Taxonomy (GTDB): domain Bacteria; phylum Bacillota; class Clostridia; order Monoglobales; family Monoglobaceae; genus Ructibacterium. The sequence goes on from CATVQN010000140.1 coordinate 2,701, forward strand.
CCGTTACCCAGTGCAATAGCGCCGTTTCCGAACAGATAAGTGGAAAATATCATGTTTGCACCGGAGCCGCTGTACGGACAGCCATCGTCAACAATAACACGTTTCCCCATATAGGTATTAAACGGAAGCGAGTTAGACGGCGTCTGGGTTTCAATCAAATCCTGCTTGCGAAGCGCAGCCTCAACGGCGCTGTGCATGACAACTGCAGTAAGCTGTGACTTTGCATCTCCCAGCAGCTGCTGTGCATCAATAAACGCAGATGCGGACCATTTTGCCGCCGCACCGCTTAAACCTGAAATATCCAGGATATTTCCGGACAGTCTGGTTTCTGCAGGCGGCGTATCGCTCTCTCCTGCCGGAACGGTTCCGAAAATACCGTTTAAAACAGCAATCAGTTCTTTTTGCATATCTCTTGACCAGAATCCGGCCACAAGGGATGCAATGGCCGCCATCGGGTCACTTCCGGCCATGGCTGCCGAAAGATCGGTAGCACTCCACATTTTTGCGCGTCGAAGAATCACCGCAACGTCCTTATTGGACTTAATTTTGTCATCCGTCAAGTCCCGGCTCTCGATAATCTGCTCCGATTCTCCGGTCAGATCCTCAAAGAACGGCATATTTACCGTCGGCGCTGCCTGGCTTGCCAGTGCGTCAAAAGCCATATCATTTGCTACAATACCGCTTTGTACCAAAGAGGAAAGCTCCATCGTCTTGTTAATAACATACGGATTGAATAACTCCGGTACAATGACATCTGATAACGTTGTTCCTGCCATAAATTAAATCATCCTTTCTTCATTTCGTTTCCGGCTGCCGCCATCATGGCCTTGGCTCTCACCGGATCTTCTTTGTAGATTTTTCCTTGCTCTGTCAGATTGAAATGTTCTTTTGTCCACGGATTGATCTCCGCTGGATCCCCGTTTTTTGGTTCATAATTGGTCATAACCTGACCGGTCTTAAACAGGAATGCCTTAGACTTTTGCAATGCATCAAGCTGCTCTTTCACACCCGTTACGGTACCATCCTCGTTTAGCTTTACCGCATTCATATCAAAAAGCCCGGCAGCCAGCTCCGGATCGTAGGCCTTATCCCCAAGCGCCAGCTTGACCGCCATCGTCTTTTTCAGCGTTTCAATCTCTGCCCTTGCGTTTTTGTCCGCAGTCTCTGCCTTTTCCTTCCACTCCGACGCCTCACGCTGAATCTGACTGATGTCCATATCCCCGAATTCCGCAATCTTTTCATTTGCGGTTTTGAGCTGCTTCTTCAGGCTTTTTACGGTTTCCGCGTCGGTTTCTGCGGCATCCTTGTACTTTTGTACAGATTTCCCGTATTCGGTCATAATCTTGTCAACCAGACCTTCCTCCATGTTCAATCCAACCAAAAACTCTCTTGTCATATGTCCTCCTTGCACCTTCGTGTTTTTTTCGCGGCTACGCCCGCGCTGTGCAGGATGCAGTTTAACGCCAATGCCCAGGGCGAATTTTATATATTTTTATAACAATGTAACAAAAAACGCCGCACTGTTGTACGACGTCTCATTTTTTGCATAAGAAAACCGCTCACCATAACGA
>CATVQN010000141.1 GCA_958346135.1 uncultured Eubacteriales bacterium
ATATAAAAGAATGGCAAGGTCTGTATTTTGGACAAAAAATGCCATTGATTCCGGAATCCGAAAAAACCATAACCAAATTTATTAGCATCCTAATAGCTGTGTTTGTTTTAGGCGACCACAAGGATATTCAGAAATGCTTCCGCATTTAACTAAAGCTGCACCGTATCATTGGGGGGAGATGATGTTATGCGGGATATTTTATTACTGCAAAGTACCCTCCGGATTATGATGAGGGAGATATGTATAACCTTTTGAAAGGAAAACGCAGCTGCCAAACAGACAGCTGCGTTTTCCTTATTCTTACAAAATATCCGGACCAATTTCCTATGCGTCCGGGTTTTGGGCAGAGAAGTCCTCCTCGTCCAAGTCCTCTGCATTGACCTCAACCTTTTTCTTTTTGCCAAAGATTTCGGCAACCTTATCAATGGCCTCCGGCGCCATATCCATCAGGCGGTCATAGACACTGCTTTGGGGCGTTACCGGAAGCATCCGGATTTTGCCGTTGCCCACCACCAAAAACGCCTCCGGGGTCAGAGAAATACCGCCGCCGGTACCGCCACCGAACATACTTTTCGGCTCCTGCTCTCCGCTGGCTCTTCCGCTTTTTTGCGTCTTTTCAAACTCAGAACCGCCCACGCCAAAGCCTATGGCGACCTTGGAAATCGGAATGATAACCGTTCCGTCGGGTGCCGTAATGGCATCACCTACAATGGTATTTACGTCAATCATTTCTTTGAGTCCCTGCAGTGCCGTGTACATAATTCCTTCAATAGCATGCTTATTTTCTGCCATACTCTACACTTCCTTTGTAAAATGTTTATAACAATAAGTAAATGCCAGCTTGCACGCCTGTTTCACGGCGGCATTTATAATATGCGCCGGCCTTACTTTAATTATACTCCTGACGTCAAAATCCAAGCGCATGCCGTAATAGTCCGGCGTCACTTCCAGCTCAGGATAATCCATATGCACATATCGGCTCAAAATAGGATATGCCGTCCCTATCGCGCTCCAAATCCCGCCATAGAGCATTCCTGTATGCGCCGGATTCCCGGTTCCGAAATCCAAACGAACCCGGGTTGATAAAACGGATATTTTATATCGTAGATCTCCAAAAACCTCATGCAGCAGTTTTTGAAACTGCCGGTACAGCGTCTTGTATTCCTGAACGACTTCACCGAAGCCCTCCATTTGAAGTCCGCCTCGTTCAGAGTCATAAATTCGTTTTTTGTCCTGTGAAAATCGACGAAACAATCCCGCTTTCTTCTTTTTCGTAGCAATGTTCTCCGGCTTTTCCTCCGAGTGCTCCGTATCCTCTGCCTCCGGTTTTGCCTGAGTCTTTTTCTCTTCTGTCGGCACATCCTGCCCCTTCTTCTCTTTTGAAAATTCTCGGTCAAGAAGCCGCCATTTCATTCCAAATCCCCGCAGCTCCACCAAAACGCCCCGGGTACAGATATGCAGATAAATCCTCCAGCTATGCCATACAGCCGTCACGGCAATCAACACCACCGCAAGAATTAAAAGCAAAAGGCTTAGCAGTACATATCGCATACAGCTCCCCCTTCTTCCGTTTCCATGCCGGAGCGGTCACTCCTCCGTTTCCGGGGATTTTTTCGGTTTGATTCCGCTCTCTGCCTCGGTTTCCGTTTCTTTTGGCTCCAGTGTCATCTGCTGTGGCTCCAGTTCCATGGCCATCTGACTGTTTTCCTCACTGCCTCCGAAAGAATCGTAATCGGGAAGATCGTCCAAAGACGCAATGCCAAAGCACCGCAAGAATTCCTGTGTCGTTCCAAACAACAGCGGCCGTCCCGGTGCGTCCAGCCGTCCGACCTCTTCGATCAAGCCCCGCTCAACCAAGCGGTTCACCACATAATCACAGTTCACTCCACGGATATTCTCAATGGTACTGCGGGTCACCGGTTGTTTATAGGCCACAATGGCAAGCACCTCAATGGCCGCATTGGACAGATTCTGCTTTCGTCTGGGCTCTGCCAGCATAGCAACATAATCATGATATTCACCCCGGGTACACATCTGGTAGGCATCCTCCAACTGAATAATGTGAATCCCTCTGCGCTCGAAATTGTACTCATCCATCATCTTTTTTAGAATCTCACGCAGAGAACGCTTGTCCACATCCACAATATCTGCCAACCGTTCAATATCCACCGCATCGCCGGCTGCAAACAGCACACTCTCCAAAATGGCCTGTATTTCTCTGATTTCCATAAACTCCGTTCCTTTACCCTAGTCTTCGATTCCGGTCAGATCCACCGTGTCGCTGTCATCACTGCAGTAAACCCGAGGGTTGGCAATATCCATGCTTTCACCATATTCCACCCGAATCTTCTTCATCTTAACCAGCTCCAACACCGCCAAAAACGCCGCAACTGCATCCGGCTTGGATTTCACACCCGAAAACAGCTCCCGAAACATCATTTTACTCTTTGCCCGCAGCCGTTTCCAAATCCCCATAACCTTCTGACGTACCGATACCCTCTCGTGTCCCACAATTCCGGCAAAGGACTGCTTGGGAGGCGGCTGCTTCCGCTCCAGCTTTTGGTAAGCACGTTTGTAAGCCGCCAAGAGATTCTCGGGCGTCATACCGGCATAGTTCCACTCTGCCGGCGGCCGCTCAATGGCATCCGGCGCCTTGAAAAACATGGATGCACCGATATGCTGCCTGGGCTGAAAAAACGCAGCCGCCTCTTTGATCTTTCGATATTCCAGCAACCGACGCACCAATTCTTCGCGGGGGTCGGCCGCCTCCTCATTCTCCTCCTCAGACTTTGGAAGCAGCATCTTTGATTTAATCTGGAGCAGAGTCGCCGCCAGAACCAAAAATTCGCTGGAAACCTCCAGATCCATCTCCTGCATTTCCTTCATCACCGCAAGATACTGATCCAAAATCACTGAAATAGGAATGTCATAAATGCTCACCTTGTTCTTGCGAATCAAGGTCAAAAGCAAATCCAACGGACCCTCAAAATGCTCCAGTTTAAAATTTAACTGCTCCATAGCTACACCTTATTATTTTAGTAGATAAAGAGACCGATTATATTCCCGTAAAAGTTCAGAACCGCCGTTTCACAGTGAATCAGCAAGCTGTTGAAAAACGGCAGATTGATCAGAATAATCAACAGGATAAAACCATATCTCTCGTACTCCATAATCTTAAAATAAAGCCGCTGCGGCAAAATCGCATTCAGAACCTTAGAACCATCCAGCGGCGGAATCGGAATCAGGTTAAACATCCCCAATCCCAAATTTATTTGGGCCAGATAAAGGCAAAGCATATAGCAAACCGACGCAATTTGATAAGAAAAGGCTGCCGAAGATGCAAACCGCATTCCACCCAGAACCACCACACCAATCTGTGCTAAAAACGCAAGCAGAAAATTGGAGAGCGGACCGCCCAGCGCCGTCAGTACCATACCGCCCTTTTTGTTATTAAAATTCCATGGATTAACCGGAACCGGCTTTGCCCAGCCGAACCCAAACAAAAACAGACACAGCGCCCCAAATGGGTCTAAATGATGGAGGGGATTGAGCGAGAGACGGCCGGAGTTCTTAGCCGTTTTGTCTCCCATCCAGTAGGCCGCAAGACCGTGGGACAGCTCATGCACCGACAGGGAAAGCAGCACACAAAAGGCAATCACCAAAATATACAATAGCTTTTCGCCGCCGCTGAGGCTGCCGTCTCGAAGTAAAGAAAACAGCATAATGATTCCTCCTAAAGGTCACAGGCCGTCAAATCCTCATAGGTTTCCCGACGAACCGCAAGACTCGCCTTTCCGTCTCTGACAAAAACAATCGGAGGACGCGGAATACGGTTATAATTACTTGCCATCGAATAGTTATAGGCACCCGTCGCCAGCACTGCCAGCAAAGCACCCGGCTCAATCTTCGGCAGCTTGGCATCCCGCACCAGAATATCTCCCGATTCACAGCACTTACCCGCAACGGTTACCACCATTTCAGGCTTTCCCACCGGATTCTCAGGCAGAACCGCACTGTATTCCGAACCATACATGATATGCCGGGGATTATCTCCCATTCCGCCGTCTACGGACACATAAGTCCGAACACCGGGAATCTCCTTTACTGCGCCCACGGTGTACAGAGTCAGTCCGGCAGATGCCACAATAGAACGGCCGGGTTCCATAATGATAAAGGGCTGCTTGAGTCCAAGCTTTTGGCTCTCCTCCCGTACCACGCCGGACACCACATCCACGCCCATGCTCTCCTCTTTCATAATCCGATAAACCGC
>CATVQN010000142.1 GCA_958346135.1 uncultured Eubacteriales bacterium
TTTAAATGGATTTAAGTCGCAGTAATCACATTCGCCGCAGGAATTACAAATTTTTCCCTCTTCCAGTATGCACATTTTCGGCATTGCCCTACACCTCACTCATGGCATCGGCGGCCCGTAAAACGCCTAATTTTGCCGCATCATAAACAGTTCCGCCCTGCATATAAGCAATATAAGGCGGACAGATGGGAGCGTCAGCCGAAAGCTCGATCGACGAGCCCTGCACAAAGGCGCCTGCCGCCATAATCACCGGATCTTCATATCCCGGCATATCCCATGGCTCCGGCGTCACAAAGCTGTCAATGGGCGAGCCATTTTCCGGCGTTTTAAGCTTTACCGCCTGGATAATATCGCTTCGCTGCGCCTCCGGCAGCGGACATACTTCAAACCCGAGCCGGGAAAAAACGCCCGCACAGAGAATGGCGGTTTTCATGCTTTGTCCGACAATATGCGGCGCCATAAACAGTCCTTGATAAAGATTCCGGTTAAAGCCAAGCGATGCGCCTGTATGCCGGCCCAAACCGGGGGCGGTGAGCCGATAGGAGATTTTTTCAATCAAATCCTTGCGTCCCGCAATATAGCCGCCGCTGAGTGCCAGACTTCCGCCGGCGTTTTTGATTAAGGAGCCAACCACCAAATCGGCACCAACCTGGGTCGGTTCCTGCTCCTCCACAAACTCGCCGTAGCAGTTATCCACCATGCAGATAACCTCCGGATCCACGTCTTTTATGGCACGAACGATCTCTCCTATTTCAGAGACCGTCAGTGCATTGCGCCATGCATAGCCCCGGGAGCGCTGAATCAGTGCCAGCTTAATCTTTTCCTGGGTGATGATCTTTTGTATTCCCTCGATGTCCGGCTTATCACCTTCTGTCAGCTCCACCTGACGGTAGCCGACACCGAAATCCTTTAAAGAGCCGCAGTCGGGTTCCCCCCGCAGACCGATGACCTCCTCCATGGTATCATAGGGGCCGCCCACCACGGAGGCCATAATATCTCCCGGCCGTAAAACGCCGTACAGACAGGCGGCAATCGCCTGGGTGCCGCTGACAATATGATGACGGACCAAAGCATCCTCGGCGCCAAATATCTCGGCATAAATCCGATCTAAGGTATCTCGCCCCAGGTCATCATAGCCATAACCGGAGGTTTCCCCAAAGTGGGCATAGGAAACCCTGTTATTCTGAAAGGCCTTTAAGACCTTCAGCTGATTTAGAGCCGATATTTCCTCCGCACGCTGAAACTGCTTGGATAATCGTCCTTCGGTTTCGGCCATCAGCGCAACGGTTTTGGGACTGATTCCGAATTCCTGTTCTAAAAATTTGCCTTGAAGATTATTTTGCATAGTTGAGACCGTCCAAATCCTCCGATGATAATACCTTGATTCCTTCCTTTTCCAAAAGGGCGGCCGAACGTTCACAATCGCTGGTTTTAATCACAATCACTGCCTTGGCGGATTTTTCGCCGATAAAGGAATAGATATACTCGATACTGATATTCTCCTCCTTGAGGATTGCAATGACACGGCTGAAAGCTCCGACCGTATCATCAATGGAAACTGCCAAAACATCGGTTACGCTGGCAGTCATATTGTTTTCACGAAGCACAGTTTCTGCCCGTTTGGGATCGTCTACAATCATGCGTAAAATTCCAAAGTCGGTGGTGTCGGCAATATTGATTGCTCTCATATCAACATTGTTTTCCGACAAAATGTTGGTAATTTCCGCAAGACGTCCGGGTCTGTTTTCCATAAATACAGAAATTTGTTTGATTGGCATAACATTTCCTCCTTAATTTTATTTTGAAACGGCTCTTCCAAGCCGAAAAGCCTCCAGGTTGACATCAATCAATTTTTCCGGAACGGTCTTTCTCAGCGCATCCTCCCATTCCTCCTGGGAAATATCCATCGACCTTGAAAGCAGGCCGATTAAAACCACATTCACTGTCTTAATGTTTCCGGCTTTTAAGGCGATACTGGATGCGTCAACCGAGATAATATCCACGTTTTCCTTTTCCATTTTTTCAATGATATGCTCCGGGTATTTCATAGCGCCGCAAATCACCGGCATGGGATCAATATTCTGCGCATTGCAGATGATTCGGCCGCCCTTTTTCAGATAGGGCAAATAACGGTAAGCCTCTAATTCTTCAAAGGCAAGAATTAAATCCGCACCGCCCTTGTCAATAATCGGAGAATTTACCCGGTCACCGTATTTCACATAGGTCACAACCGAACCGCCTCTCTGGGACATCCCGTGAACCTCGGAAACCTTGACGTCATAGCCACGCTGCATTGCAAGATTCCCCAATACCCGGCTGGCAAGCAGGGTTCCCTGACCGCCGACACCAACTATCATAATCGATACGTTCATCGTCTTATCTCTCCTCTCTTTCCGGGATGGCGTCAAACCGGCAAACATGCCGGCAAAGACCGCAGCCGTTACATAAGGTCTGGTCAATCTCGATGTGATCACCCTTATCGGAGATTGCGCTGCATCCCAGTTTTAAGCAGGCCTTACACTTCTTACAGCGCTCCCGGTCAATTTGAATGGGACCGGGAAATTTTACGCCCTTGAGCAATGCGCAGGGCCGCTGCACAATAATAAGAGAGGGTTCCTCGGCATCGAGCTCACAGCGAAGGGTTTTCTCCAGCGTTTCCAAATCAAAGGGATCTACCACAGAAATTCTGGAGATTCCCACCGCATGGCCAAGCGCCTCCAAATCCACCGAAACCGTAGCCTCGCCCTTCAGAGTCTTTCCGGTTGTGGGGTTGTCCTGATGGCCGGTCATGCCGGTAATGGAGTTATCCAGAATCATCACGGTATTGATTCCCTTGTTATAAGCAATCTCAATCAGACCGGTGATTCCGGAGTGAATAAAGGTGGAGTCACCGATCACCGCAACGGTGTTTTTGGCAAAATCCTTGCCCCGCGCCAGTGCCATACCAAAGGACATACCGATACTTGCCCCCATACACACCACCGCATCAATGGCATTGAGCGGTGCTACGGCGCCGAGCGTATAGCAGCCAATATCACCACAGACATGGACACCCATCTTGTGGAGAACGTAAAAAGCACCCCGGTGAGGACAGCCCGGACAAAGCACCGGAGGCCGTACCGGAATCTCTTCCTTGGCCGTCACATAATCCTCTTGTTTTTCGCCGCAAATCCACTCCTTAATTTCCTTTGCGCTAAACTCGTAGCAGATGGGAAACAGCTCCTTACCGATGACAGATACACCGATATTTTTACAATGCTCCTCGATAAAGGGATCCAGCTCCTCTACCACATAGAGCTTTTCCACCTGGGCCGCAAAATCCCGAATCAATTGCACCGGCAGCGGATAAACCAGTCCAAGCTTTAAAACGGAAACAGAATCGCCGAAGGCCTCTTTCACATAATGATAGCACATTCCGCTTGTAATAATACCGATTTTTTTGTCGCCGTATTCCACCCGGTTCAGCGGCGAGGTTTCCGCATACTCGGTCATTTTTGCCAGACGTTCCTCTACCACGGGATGACGGCGCTTGGCATTGCCCGGCATCATCACATACTTTCCGATATTTTTTTCGTATTCCTTCAGCGGAATCTCCTGTCGCTCTTCCTGCTCAACCATGCTCTGGGAGTGGGCAACACGGGTGCTCAAGCGGTACAGCATGGGCGTGTCAAACTGCTCACTCAGGTCATAGGCATATTTGATAAACTCCTTGCACTCGCTGCTGTCGGAGGGCTCTACCATCGGAATCTTTGCCGCCTTGGCATAGTGGCGGCTGTCCTGCTCATTCTGGGAGCTGTGCATATTGGGATCGTCCGCAACCCCGATCACCAATCCGCCGTTTACTCCGGTATAGCTCACGGTAAACAGCGGGTCAGCCGCAACATTAAGTCCCACATGCTTCATGGCACAAAAGGCACGGGCACCGGCAATGGATGCGCCGATTGCCACCTCCAAGGCAACCTTTTCGTTCGGCGCCCACTCTGCATAGACCTCATCATACTTTGCCGTAAACTCCAAAATTTCGGTACTGGGTGTACCCGGATAGGCAGAGGCAACCGTTACGCCGTTTTCGTAAAGTCCCCTTGCAACCGCAGCATTTCCCAGCAGTAATTTCTTCTCCAAATCTTCCACCTCATTCTATGATGTTTAGGGAAAATCTGATTCAATAACGCCTGACGGCTTTGCACGCATTAAGCTTGCATATTTACCGTCATTTTGCACTAAAATTTCTTGACATACGCGAGTATGCCTTCGA
>CATVQN010000143.1 GCA_958346135.1 uncultured Eubacteriales bacterium
GTAAAGAGGAGGCTTTTGCCCAGCTGGGAATTCCGACGAAAAGAACCGTCTTGGTCATGAGCGGAAGCATGGGCTTTGGCAATGTACTGGACGAGATGAAAGAGATGGACAAGCTGGACTTCGATTTTCAGATTGCCGCCATCTGCGGCAACAACAAAAAATTAAAGGAACAAATTGATCGATTAGAGATGAAGAAACCGGTCTATAACTACGGTTATGTCGACAATGTGGATGTCTTTATGGATGTGGCGGAATGTATTGTGACCAAGCCGGGTGGACTGACCACCAGTGAGGCTTTAGCAAAGGGACTTCCCATGATTATGAGTAATCCGGTGCCCGGACAGGAGGATCGCAACGTGGAGTTTTTGCTCAACACCGGGACAGCCATGAAAATCAGCAAGACCTTTCCGCTGGATGATGCGCTATATCATATGTTTGTCAACCGGCATCGGCGGGAGGTCTTAGAGCAGGGAATCCGGATGCTGCGAAAGCCCGATTCCACCATTGACCTGGTGCGTTTTGTTAAAAATTTAATAGAGAATGATAAAAATTAAATATTGTGACTTTAGGTTTGCTATGCTATACTCAATCCATAATACTCAATCCATATATGATATCGGCAAAGCGTGCTCCGATTAAATTGGTGAGATACCGGGGATCCATTTCAAGCTGGGCTCCCAGCCGGCCGGCGCTAAAGAGAATGTTCTCATGCTCTAAAGCACTCTGGTGGATGACAGTGGGAAACTGTTTTTTCATTCCCAGAGGACTGCAGCCGCCCCGTACATAGCCGGTTATCGGGGTAATTTCCTTTACCGGAATCATTTCGACAGATTTTTCGCCGACCACGGCGGCCGCCTTTTTCAGATTCAGCTCTGCTGCCACCGGAATGACAAAGACATAATGTTTTTTACTCTTGCCCACGGTGACTAGGGTTTTAAAGGTCTTATCAAGGGGCTGTCCCAGCTTTTGGGCGACGGAGATGCCGTCCATAAAGCCGTCACAGGCATAGAGAATTTCCCGATGGGGAATTTTATGCTTTTCCAAATAGCGCATGGCGTTGGTCTTTGGTGCTTTTTTCATACGGCCGCCTCCCTTTTTTCAAATAGTGTAACACCGAAAGAAAAGTTTGTCAAGGTACGGTTTGAGCGTTAAAACCTGTGTGGATGCGAAGAAAAAGAGAAAAAGGAGAAAACAAAATGAGAAACTATGAAGATCTGAGCAAACTGCATGTAAACCGCGAACCCGCGAGAAGTCACTATGTTCCCTATGACAGCCTTGAGAAGGCAATTCGGGGTGAGCGCTCCGATTCGGCTTATTACAGACTGCTGAACGGAGAATGGGACTTTCGGTTTTATTCAAGAGACATTGATGAAGAGGAGAACGCACCTTTTTTTGAGACGATTCCGGTGCCCTCCTGCTGGCAATGTCACGGCTATGAAAGACCTTACTATACCGCTTCAAATTATCCGTTTCCAGTGGATCCGCCCTATGTGCCGGACGAGAATCCCATGGGTGTATACCGTCGGTTTATCACACTTGACAGCAGCTGGAGCAAGCGGAGGACCTACATCGTATTTGAGGGAGTCAGCTCCTATCTGTCGCTATATGTCAACGGCGCTTTGGTAGGAGAGAGTATGGGCTCCCACCTTCCGGCGGAGTTTGAATTGACCGATTATCTGAAGGAAGGCGAAAACGAGCTTCGGGTAAAGGTGCGCAAGTGGTGTCTCGGCAGTTATCTAGAGGATCAGGATTTCTTTCGATATAACGGCATTTTCCGGGATGTGTACTTGCTCTCCAGAGATCAGGATCGGCTTTGGGACATCAAAATTGAGGCCGATACTGAAACGATTTCCTATCTCGGCGAGGGAGAATGCAGCATATACGATGCGGATGGTAAGCCGGCCGACCTCAAAAACCCTGTTTTATGGAATGCGGAAAAGCCTTATCTTTATACCGCAGTGATTCACCACGGCAGCGAGTATATCCCACAGAAAATAGGAATGCGGACGGTAGCGTTTTCGCCGGAGGGTGAACTGTTGATAAACGGTACTGCAGTGAAGCTGCGGGGGGTGAATCATCACGATACCCATCCCCAAAACGGTTATTGTGAAACGGATGATGAGCTGCTAAGCGAGCTTACACTGATGAAGTCCTTAAATATGAACTGCATCCGCACCTCTCACTATCCGCCAACGCCATATTTTCTGGAGCTTTGCGACCGTTTAGGCTTTTATGTGGTGGATGAGACCGACTTAGAATCTCATGGTTTTGCCCGTCGAAATACTGGGCGTGTTTATGATATGGAAAGCACAGACTGGCCTTGCAATCAGCCAAGGTGGGAGGATGCCTTTGTGGAGCGTGCTTGTCGGATGGTGGAGCGGGACAAGAACCACCCTTCGGTCATCTTCTGGTCGCTGGGAAACGAAAGCGGATTTGGCTCTAATTTTGAGGCAATGACACGCTGGATTAAGGCGCATGATGCCAGCCGGCCCGTACACTATGAGGGAGAGACCCGTTTCAGCAAGGATACGCGGGTGACTGATATGGAAAGCTATATGTATCCTAATCTTACAGACCTGGAGGAACGAGCTCAAAACACAGAAAAACGTCCGGTTTACCTTTGTGAATACAGCCATTCTATGGGGAATAGCCCCGGTGACCTTATGGATTACTGGAGGCTGATTTATCGGTATCCCGCTTTGATTGGTGGTTGTATTTGGGAATGGGCAGATCACACCTTTATTGAGGATGGGGTTTGTAAATACGGTGGTGACTTTGGTGAAATTACTCATGACAGTAACATCTGCTGTGACGGTCTGGTTTTTGCGGATCGAAGTGTAAAGGCCGGAACCTTAGAGGCAAAGCATGCCTACCAGCCCATGTGGAGCCGGATGGAGGAGGGAAAGCTCTATCTCGAAAACCATTGGGATTTCACCGATCTGAAGGAATACATCCTGTGTTGGAGTGTGGAAAAGGACGGCGAAACAGTACAGAGCGGTCAATGTGTTGTAGAACTTTTGCCCCATTGTGAAAAGGAGGTTGTACTTCCCTATAATCTTCCGGAGTCTTGTAAGCTTGGCTGTTACCTCAACCTGAGCCTTAGAAAGGATGAAGAGGAGGTTGCAGGCGACCAGCATGCGTTGGAGGTGCCGATAGAAAAGGATGTGCTCTGCACCACGGCGGATACCCTTTCGTTTACCGAGGAGGGAGAATGGATTACCATTCAAGGAAAGGACTTTACCCATAAATTCCATAAGACCTATGGATGTTTGGCAGACATTGACGGGCTGACGGCCGGAATGCCGGAGATTTCCGCATGGCGGGCGCCGACGGACAATGACAGACAAATCAAACACAAATGGGGATACATAGACGGGGATAATCAGAGTGAAAATTTAAACCGCACTTTCCATAAGGTATATTCCTGTGTGTTAGAAGGAAACTGTATTACGGTAGAGGGAAGTGTGGCCGGCGTTGCCAGAAAGCCGTTTTTGCGGTATACCGCAAGCTATACCTTCTTTGACGACGGCGGAATCGCCGTAAAGCTTTCCGGCAAAATCAAAGAAGAATGCATATGGCTGCCGCGGCTTGGGTTTGTATTTCACGTTCCTAAGTCTGCAGCGGCGTTTCGGTATTTTGGCATGGGCCCCGGCGAGACATACTGCGACCTGCACCACTATGCCAAAATGGGAATGTACGAAAGCTGTGCGAAGGATGAATATGTACCCTACATTGTACCCCAGGAGCATGGGAACCACTTCTGTACCAAATTCCTGCAAATGGGGAATGGACTCACTTTTACGGCGGATGATACCTTTGAAATCAATGTGTCTGAGTATACCGCGCAGATGCTCACTGAAGCTATGCATACCGATGAGCTTGTACCTGCAGAGGATATTCAGGTTCGGATTGATTATAAGGTATCCGGAATCGGCTCAAACAGCTGTGGGCCGGAGTTAATCGAAAAATATCGCCTTTCGGAAAAGGAATTTAGCTACGGCTTTCGGATTGACCTTGGCAAAGAATAAAGGGTCTATGATAATAATACGGATAACACAGAAATAGTTCCTCAAAAATCCCCGAATTGTATTTTATGAGGGACACGTATTTGTTGATCCGTATTTGTCGAACAGTGCGATGCATGAAATATTAAGACGCAATATAACCGGTGAAATTGTATGTGTATCTGATAGGGCTGCTGAGGAAGCAGCAACCGTCGGAATGGTAAAAATATTTCAATGCAACAGCGATAGAG
>CATVQN010000144.1 GCA_958346135.1 uncultured Eubacteriales bacterium
TAAAAATCTTTATCAATACAGCCAGACCGGCATAGGGTGCAGCGTCACGCTGCTTCCATTAAGGTAATGGTTCCGACAAGGTTGAGTCCCATTCCCCAAAGCAGCATGGCATAAAGCCATAAGGGGAGACGATTGGCTTCCTTTTTCAGAAGCAGTACCAGTCCCAGAAAGACAGCGGGCAATAAATCAACGGTATATCGATTTCCAAACTGCCATCCGCCTAAGGTCTTATGAGCACAGAGAAACAGCAGGTGCAAAACCGGAAGGAAAAAGCTAAGCCAAAAGATTGGAGAGCGAAAGCTGTCTTTAAAGTGTTTAATCCCGTAACCAAACCATGCCAGAAAAATAGGGCTTACCAGCCACAGGGCGGTGCCGTCAAAAATTTGGAATACCAGCCGATGGTTTTCCAGTGCCGGCAGACGGAACATCCGATGAAGATTTTGAGGAATATAGCCGATCCAAAACTGGCCGTTTGGGGATTCCTCGGCAAACTCCGGCAAATAATTGTGTCCAAATTCAAAAATATTTCCAAACCGCAGGCCGTTTAGCAGCATCAAAAATCCACCCACCAAAAGAGGAGGAAGAATCCACCACCATTTTTGCCGAACTGCCCTGAAAATGCCGACTTCTTTCCCATAGTTTTGCCAGAGCAGGTGCAGCACCAGAGGAAAATATACTGCATTCAGAGGCCGACAGCCTACCGCCAGTGCCCAAAAAAACAGGGAGAGCCATCCCAGCTGCGTTGTCTGGTATAGAGCGAAATACAGACTCATCATGGTAAAGGTAAAGGCACAGCATTGGGCAAAATACCATACATCTGCACGGTAGCCGATGTGTAAAAAATTGCCGCCCACAGTCAGGAGCAGTGTCCATAAAACGGCGGCATTTTTGGATATTCCGGCTGAAAGCACAAGACGCAGAGCATATACGGTGCCCAGCACTCCGATCAATACCGCAATGAAATGATCCGGTGTCTGTAAGCCAAACACGGCCACAAAGGGCAGCAAAATAACAGAAGGAATCGGAGGAAAGCTTACATAATAACGGCCTTGGTATCGGGCAATCTCCAGATAGTCATAATCCCGGTCCAAATCCAGATGTCCCTGCAGCCAGCGCTGTGCCTGCAGTACATAGGAATTGTAGGTAGAACTGCCCAAAAGGCTGTCTTTGGTAAATGCCCATAGAATGCCATATACAACAAACAGGGACAGAATGACTGCCCCTGCTGCCTGTTTGAATTCTTGATTTTGTATTTTTATATCCATGGCCTGATTTGGTTTTTGCTGTTTCATAACCTCAGTCCTCTTTGGCATTGGTTTCCTTTGTAATGGCAATCGACGCTCGGTTGATCTCTCAGTAGGTTTCAGAACGGAACTGACCTGGGATTCCGATCAGCAGCGCTGCATTTTGTTGTCCAATCAAATCACACAGATCATAGAGGTCAAGCAGTAAAGGCGCCTATCTCCGCTCGGTTTTAGAGGATCCTGTTTGACAAGCTCCTGCGGCAGAGACAATACCGGCTGAAGGAACTCAAACACATAGGCTCAATAGAGATGACGCTTGTCAATAACCCGAACCGCTTTTCCTTCGCTTCTTGCAATGCTCTTGGGTTCCACCAGCTTGACATTGGCCTTCAGACCCAGGACTGTCATCAGATTGCCCTGCACCTTCCGAGTAATGGCTTCCAGATTTCGCACCTCATCACTGAAAATATCTGCCGATACCTCAACCAAGATGTCCAATGTATCCTTGTTGTCCTTACGGTCAACAATCAGCTGATAGTGTGGCATGGTTTCCTCTGTATTCATGAGCACTTCTTCAATCTGAGAAGGGAATACGTTAACACCCCGAATAATCAGCATATCATCACTGCGGCCCATGGGTTTACTCATCCGGACAAAAGTTCGGCCGCAGGAACAGAGTTCATAGTTTAAAGAGGTGATATCTTTGGTACGATACCGAATCAGCGGAAAGGCCTCTTTGGTAATGCAGGTAAATACCAGTTCACCCACACTGCCCTGAGGAAGAACATCGCCGGTATCCGGGTCAATTACTTCGGGAATAAAATGATCTTCATTGACGTGCATTCCGTTCTGACAAACGCAGTCATAGCTGACCCCCGGTCCCATAATTTCGCTCAGGCCATAGATGTCATAGGCTTTGATTCCCAGTTTGTTTTCAATCTCTTTGCGCATCTGTTCGGTCCAGGGCTCAGCTCCAAAGGCACCAGCTTCCAGCTTCAAATCGTCTTTGGTATAACCCATTTCATGCATGGTTTCAACCAACGATAGGGCGTAGGAGGGAGTACATGCCAAAAATGTACTGCCAAAGTCGCGCATAATTTGAATTTGACGGCGGGAATTGCCGCTGGAGACCGGAATGGCACAGGCACCGATCTTCAGTGCGCCATAGTGTGCGCCAAACCCGCCGGTGAACAGACCAAAGCCATAGGCGGTATGTACCACGGATTTTTTGGTCACACCATAAGCGGTGAGTGCTCTGGCGGTAATTTCCGACCAGATTCCTACGTCATGATTGTTCATACCTACTACGGTTTGCTTTCCGGTGGTACCGGAGGAAGCGTGAATTTCGGTCACATCCTCCATGGGAATTGCAAAGTAACCGTAGGGAAAGTTATCCCGCAGATCCTGCTTGGTGGTAAAGGGTAGTTTGCTCAAATCCTCTACACCTTTAATGTCCTCTGGTTTCATGCCGATGGCATCCATTTTTGCACGGTAGGGTGCAACATTTTCATAAACACGTTTTACGGTATCCCGCAGATGCTCACTTTGCCATTCGCGAAGCTCCTCGCGGGGCATGGTCTCAAATTTTTTGTTCCAAATTGCCATAAATTCCACTCTTTTCTAATATGCGTTTTCTTCTACAAAGATGAAGTTTATTTTCGTCAAGTAACCTGTTTCATTCTACAACGTTTTACACCTTTTGTCAAGATAAAGCAGCTGAATTCCTGACAGCATATGGTAAAAAATGACATCGCAAAGCTGCTGCTGATTAAGGCGATGAGCTAAGACAAGAACAGAGAGCAAAAAGGTGTACGGGGATGACGTCGCACTATTTTTTGAGACATATTACGGCGCAGCATTAGCTGCACCGTAATATGTTAATATATCATGTCTTTGCTAATTTTCAGGTAGGAAAGATGATCCGCATAATATCATTCCAGGTGGCATAGACCATTAAAAGAATCAGCAGGGCAAAGCCCGCAAAGTGAATCCAGCCCTCCTTCTCCTTGGGAACCGGTCTGCGGAAGATCAGTTCAATCAAAACAAAGAGAATCCGACCTCCGTCCAGTGCCGGCAGAGGAAGAAGGTTCATTACACCGATATTTACCGCTAAAAATGCTGCAAAAAACAGGAAGTTGTACCAGCCGCTCTGTGCGACACTGCTCATGGCATGAACAACGCCCACAGGTCCGGATAGATCACTTACATTTGCCTGCCCCTGAAACAGCATTCCTAAGGATACAAAGACCAGCTTAACCATCCAGACTGTTTGGTAGAAGGCTTCTCGTACCACATTGACAATTCCCACGGGTGCAGGTGCAACGTTAAAGCCGACGATGTAGCCCTGACTGCCGTCTTCGTAGGTCACCTGCATGGGGGTAAAGGTCTTTGTAATTTTTTCTCTGTCCCGCCGAAAGGTGATAGAGGTTTCCGTACCGTTGGTTCGGGACAGCTCAAAGGAGAGATCCCGGCGGATATGCACGGTTTTCCCGTTGATGGCAATAATTTTGTCGCCCGGCTGTAAAAAGGCTGCTGCTGAGGAGTCGGGATCGACCGAAGCCACCGTTGTGGTCGAGATACCGCCGTTGCCGACTGCCGTGACTGTAGTTAAGGCAAGTACAACCAGAAACCCAAGCAATAAATTCATAAACGCACCCGCTGCCAAGATGATGATCCTGGGAAGCGGCTTTTTCCGGCTGAAGGAACCGGGATCGGCGCTGTCATCGTCCTCGCCCTCCATCTGGCAAAATCCACCCATGGGAATTGCCCTGATGGAATAGACGGTGCGTTCGCTCTTGCCCCAGCGGAAAAGAGTGGGACCCATACCAATGGCAAACTCGTGTACCGTTACGCCAAAAATCCGGGCAGAAATAAAATGTCCGAACTCATGAACAAAAATAATTACCGAGAAAATCAGAAGTGCTCCTATTACAATGAAAATCATGTTCATGCTTCTTTTCTACCTCCAAATTCAGCGCCCTTTCGGCGA
>CATVQN010000145.1 GCA_958346135.1 uncultured Eubacteriales bacterium
TAAAATTGTGTATCGTTCCACCTTTCGCCGCTCCTTCCACTCGTTTCTTATTCTTTTAGTATGCCAAATTTCTCCGATTCTAAACAACAAACATCATCTGCACTTGCATTTTCAAATAATTCTTCCGGCTTTTCCTGATAGAAAATCATTCGGACAAAAAAAGAACCCCACGAGAACCATAACAGTTCTCATGGGGAAACAGATTTTCATTATTTTCTTTTAACCAGGCTCTCGCCGGTCATTTCCTCCGGCTTATCCAGCCCCATCAAATCCAGCATTGTAGGTGCCAGATCCGCCAGACGTCCCGGTTTCAGCTTTGCTGTATTATCACCGATCAGCACCAGCGGTACTACGTTCGTCGTGTGTGCCGTAAAGGCACCGCCGGTTGTGTAATCCACCATCTGATCCGCATTTCCGTGATCCGCGGTAATCAAAGCCATCCCGTCCATTTTCAAAATGGCGTCTACAACTTTGCCCAGACATTCGTCCACCGTTTCCACCGCCTTGACCGCCGCATCAAACACGCCGGTATGCCCTACCATGTCACAATTGGCAAAGTTCAAGACAATGACATCATATTCACCGCTTTCAATCCGCTTTACTACCTCGGCGGTCACCTCCGGGGCGCTCATTTCCGGCTGCAAATCATAGGTTGCAACCTTAGGAGAATTGATCAGCGCACGATCCTCACCGTCACAGACTTTTTCCACACCGCCGTTAAAGAAGAAGGTCACATGGGCGTATTTCTCGGTTTCGGCAATTCGCAGCTGACGCAGTCCCTTGCGGCTGATGTATTCCCCAAAGGTATTTTCCAATGTCTCCGGCTTAAAGGCAACCTCTACATTGGGCATTGTCGCATCATACTGGGTCATGCACACATAGAAGGTGGGAAAATAGCTTCTTTCAAATCCCGAAAATTCCGGATCCACAATCGTACGGGTAATCTCCCGCGCACGATCGGGACGGAAGTTAAAGAAAATTACCGAATCATTTTCTTGGATTCTGCCCACCGGCTGTCCGTCCTTCACAATGACCGTCGGAACCACAAATTCATCGGTTACGTTCTCGTTATAGCTCTCCTTTACCGCAGTCACTGCGGATTCACAGGTGTTTCCCTTTCCGAGCACCATAGCAGAATAGGCTTTCTCTACCCGTTCCCAACGGTTATCACGATCCATAGCATAGTAACGTCCCATCACCGATGCAATGTCACCTACCCCGATTTCACGAATTTTTGCAACCAAATCCTCTACATAATCCGCACCGGAGGAAGGAGGAACATCTCTGCCGTCTAAGAAACAATGCACATGCACCTGGGTAAGGCCGTTTTTCTGTGCCAGCTTTAACAGTCCATAGAGATGCTTATTATGGCTGTGTACGCCGCCGTCAGACAGCAATCCCGCCAGATGCAGGGCACTGTTATGCTTCTTACAGTTTTCCACCGCTGCCAACAGTGCCGGATTTTCAAAGAAATCTCCATCGTCAATCGCCTTGGTAATCCTTGTCAGCTCCTGGTACACAATCCGGCCGGCACCGATGTTGGTGTGACCCACCTCAGAATTTCCCATCTGACCGTCCGGCAGACCAACATCCATGCCGGAGGCATGGACGATGGTATGGGGGCACTTCTCCATATAACGATCCATATTCGGGGTGTTTGCGGCATAAATAGCGTTGCCGTCATGACGGTCATTCACGCCGTATCCGTCCATAATAATCAAAGCATAGGGTTTTTTACTCATAATATATTCTGCCTCCCGCCTGTTATTTTGCTGCTGCTACGATAATCGAAAAGTCCTCCGCTTTCAGGCTTGCACCGCCGATTAAACCGCCGTCAATGTTGGGCTTTGCCAAAAGCTCTGCCGCATTGCCGGCATTCATGCTGCCGCCGTACTGAATCCGGATTGCCTCGGCAACGTCTTTGCCGTAAAGGCCGCAGATGGTCTCACGAATGATCCCGCAAACCTCATCTGCCTGATCCGCAGTTGCAGTCTTTCCGGTACCGATTGCCCAAACCGGCTCATAGGCAATCACAATATTCTTAGCCGCCTCTGCCGGAATATCCAAGAACGCAATCTTCGTCTGGCGGCGAACCGTATCATCCATGATTCCCTGTTCCCGCTCCGTCAGGCTCTCACCCACGCAAACAATCGGAGTCAGACCTGCCGCAATGGCGGCTTTGGTTCTCAGGTTCACCGTTTCATCGGTTTCGCCAAAATACTGACGGCGCTCCGAGTGACCGATAATCACATACTGCACACCGGCCTCTTTTAACATATTACCCGCCAGCTCGCCGGTATAGGCGCCGCTTTCTTTAAAATGTACATTCTGTGCACCCACTGCGATATTGGAACCCTTCAGCTCCTCTACCACACCGGGAATGCAGATTGCGGTAGGACAAACCACCACGTCACATACGGCATCCTTTACCTTATCCTTCATCTCTGCCACCAAAGCCTTGGCCTCTGATGGAGTCTTATTCATTTTCCAGTTTCCTGCAATAATTTTCTTCCTCATTTTTCTTATCCTTTCTGTAATATAATGTCAGAAAGGCCGAAACAAGCAGCTTGCTCCGGCCTATCCAGATCCGATTTATTTGTCGTTCAGCGCTGCAACACCAGGAAGCTCCTTACCCTCCAGGAATTCCATAGAAGCACCGCCGCCGGTAGAGATGTGGGACATCTTATCGCCAAAGCCCAGCTGGTTTACGGCAGCCGCACTGTCGCCGCCGCCGATGATGGTGGTAGCATCGGTATCTGCCAGAGCCTGCGCAACCGCAACCGTACCCTTTGCCAAAATGGGATTTTCAAATACGCCCATAGGTCCGTTCCAAACAACGGTCTTAGCGGTCTTTACGGTCTCAGCAAACAGTTCACGGGTTTTTTCACCAATATCCAGACCCATCTTGTCTGCGGGAATTGCATTAGACGGAACCGTCTCTACTGCGATTTCGGCATCAATAGGATTGGGGAACTCCGCAGCAACCACGGTATCGATCGGCAGAATCAGCTTCTTACCGGCCTGCTCTGCCTTTGCCATCATATCCTTACAATATCCAATCTTCTCATCATCCACCAGAGAGGTACCAACCTCACAGCCTTTTGCCTTTAAGAAGGTATATGCCATACCGCCGCCGATAATTAAGGTATCGCACTTTTCAATCAGGTTGGAAATGACGTTCAGCTTATCGGCAACCTTTGCACCGCCCAGAATCGCAACCAGAGGACGAACCGGATTATCAATGGCATTGCCCAGAAAATCCAGTTCCTTACCCAAAAGATAACCCGCAACGGAGGGGCTTAAGTATTCGGTAACACCAACCGTAGAACAGTGTGCACGGTGTGCGCTTCCGAATGCATCATTAACAAACATCTCTGCCAGAGAAGCCAGCTCCTTACTGAATTCTTCACCGTTCTTGGTTTCCTCCGCACGGTATCTGGTATTTTGAAGCAGAACCACGTCGCCGTCCTTCATGGCAGCAACGGCAGCTTTTGCATTTTCACCCACTACATTATCATCCGCCGCGAAAACCACTTCCTTACCCAGATGCTCAGACAGGCGCTTTGCCACCGGTGCCAGAGAGAGCTCCGGCTTCGGCTCACCTTTCGGTTTTCCCATATGAGAGCAGAGAATTACCTTTGCACCGTCATTTACCAATTTTTTAATGGTGGGAAGTGCGCCTACAATTCTGGTTTCATCGGTGATTTTTCCGTCCTTAATCGGAACATTAAAGTCACAGCGAACCAATACCCGCTTTCCTTTCGCCTGAATGTCATCAACTGTTTTCTTGTTCATGAAAAGACCTCCATAAATAATAGAATAAACTCCCCTTTCGGGGCTGATTTTATGCAAACTCAGGACAAACCTGTCCCATTCTCATTGTAACCTAAACGGAAAATTTTATCAAGAGTTTTTCCTATCTTTTTTGTTAAAAGTTTCACCATTTCGGGAGATGAATCTGTGGAACTTCCCATTTGACAAATCTCCGCAATGGTGATATACTGAAATAAGTATACACAAAAGGAGGAATTCTCTTGAAACAAACCGGAAAAACCAAAGAGCTGGTTTTAACTGCACTGCTGATTGCGCTGGGAATCATCATTCCCGTCTATTTTGGATTTCTGCGCGTCGTGCTGCCGCCAGCCTTTACCGCAACCTTAATGGCTCATGTTCCCATCTTTATTGCCATGTTTATTTCGCCCTGGTCGGCCATCTTCACCGCT
>CATVQN010000146.1 GCA_958346135.1 uncultured Eubacteriales bacterium
ATATAAGGTAAGTATTTTTTCTGCCATATGCTCTAGGTCTTGGACAAAATTATTAGTTTTTTTGTTTTGTTTTCTTTTCTCTTTTTTGCAGTTTGATTTCGCCATCTATTAATTCCTCGAATTTATAAATATCTTCATAGAATTCATTTTTTATATTGAGTAACTTTTATGTTTACTATTCACCGTAATCCATTGTGAAATCATAGATTTCTTCTTCATATAGACAAGGGCAACCTTAAGAGGTCACCCTTATCTTTTAATATTTTCACTCATCTAACACATATTAATTTCTATTTGTCAATACCGTGCGAATCAAGGTGTTGAACTTATCCGCATCCCATGCGCTACGACCAATAAACAGACCATTGATCTCCTTGCATTTCGAAAGAGGCACAGCATTGCCCGGATTGACGGAACCGCCATAGAAGATTGGTATGTTATATCCTTTTTCGCCGAATAGAGACTCCAAAACATCGCGAATGCCTGTGATCATCTCGTCGGCATATTCGTTCGTAATGGGTTTTCCATTGACACCAATTGCCCACACAGGCTCATAAGCGACCCATATTTTATCCAGATCTTCCTCCGTGATATCGGCAAAACCGACGGCCAACTGACGATACATGACCTCCATAGACTTACCGGTTTCCTTTTCCTCCTCAGTCTCACCGATACAAAGAAGTGCTTTGAAACCGTGATCAAGCGCACAGCGAACTTTTTTGCGTTCCTGTTCGTCCGTCTCCATAAAGATGTGACGGCGCTCCGAATGGCCAATCATCACCAGATCACAGCCGACATCTTGAAGCATAAGGGGACTGATCTCACCGGTAAACTGACCACGCTCCTCCCAACACATATTCTGTGCACCAAGCTTGAGAAGCTCCGGATCGCGGTTTCTGTTCGCTTGATCGAGTGTTGTATAACTCGGAATAACGAACAGCTCGAAATCCTCCCGTCCGATATCTCCTGTCAGTTCGCAAAGACGCGAAACAAATTCATTTGTCTCGGCGATAGTCTTGTACATTTTGGTATTGGTACCCATGTACCATTTCTTGCATGCCATAGTAGAGACTCCTTTCTGCCTCGAGCCCGCTCAGTGACCCTCCTCATACTCTTTGATGGCAGCAACCTTCGGAGCGCTACGGCTGTTGGGATCAAACGTGCAGGAGAGGTACTCTTTGACAAAGCACTTCGCAGACTCGATACCAAGTACTTGCGCGCCCATCGTGATAACATTTGCACAGTTACTCAGCTGAGAGCGCTGTGCCTGATAAATGTCATTAACGGTGGCGGCATAAACACCCTTTACCTTGTTGGCGGCAATGCATACACCGATACCGGTGCCACACACGAGGATACCACGGTCACATTCCTTGGCGGCTACTGCCTCGCCGAGTTTGGTGGCAGTATGTGCATAGATGGGATCATCACTGCCAAAGTCGATGACTTCATGTCCAAGTCCTTCGATAACGGGGACCAACTTATGCGCGAAATCAATTGCGTTCGGATCATAACCAAGAGCGATTTTCATTATTTTTACCTCCAAATAGTCGTCTGTCAAAGTTTTGTATAGTACGGGCTGGAGCAAGGCTTGTCATACAGTCTGATAAGCTCTTCGTCCATTTTCATTAAGGAAATCGATGCGCCGGCCATTTCCATAGTCGTCACCAGTGAATTCACATCCATATCATGAACGAGAATGCCCTTCTCCTTCAGAATCAGCGCAAGTTTCCTGTTCATGATCATTAGTTCCATCATCGTCGTACTCCCAAGGCCATTGACATAGGTGCAGACCGTGTCTCCCGCGCCTATCCCGCTATCGGCAAGTATGACGTCTACAAGCTTTTCAACGATCTCATCCGCGCTCTGCATCTTGATCCGCTCAATGCCCGGTTCTCCGTGGATACCGAGGCCGTACTCCATCTCATCCGCCGGGAGCGTAAAGATCGGTTCTTTCTGGCCGGGGATCGTTGCGCCCTCGAGACCGACACCGACAGTAAACAAATTATTGCGTGCTTTCGTTGCGACACGGTAAGCTTCTTCAAGCGGCATCTCAGCACAGGCGGCACCCGCGATCTTGAGCATCAGCACATCACCGGCTATACCCCGTCTGTCGGTATAACGTTCCTTCGGAGCGGACGCTACATCATCCATTACACGGACGGTCCTGGAATGGATGCCTTCCTTTTCCAGATTTTCCGCAGCTTTATCGAAGTTCAGATTATCTCCGGCATAATTGCCATAGAGGAACATAACACCTGCTCCGCGGTCAGCCGTTTCCGCTGTCTTCGTAATAGTTACAGGATCGGGGGACGCAAAAACATTCCCGTTAGCCGCAGCGTCCGCAAGATTTTCGCCCAAGAAGAAGCCGAACATCGGCTCGTGGCCTGAACCGCCGCCGATGACCAGTGCGGTCTTTCCTTCCGGGATCTCCTTCTTGACCAAACCGTTGACACCCGGAACCGCAGCGATCTTATCGCCGAACGCAAAGAGGAACCCCTCGCCCTCTTCTTTGACGACATCCGCCGGATCGTTGATGATCTTCTTTTTCCATTTGATATCCGCCTCTCCCGCTTTGTCATCCGTCTTTTTCTCGATGACGGGATCCGGTGTTTTATTGCCGGTAACAAAATCGAACATCTCAACAAAGATGAGCCACGTGCTGGTCGCACCTGCATCTTGATGCCCGATGGCACGTTTACCGAGGCTCTTCGCACGACCAAACCGTGCGATATAATCCTTAGTCTTCTCCATACCCGCTTTTGCTCCCGCTTCACCGGCTTTGAACATCTCCTCAAAAGAAGAGGTGTTACCAAGCATAGCTTCCACTGCAGGTGCAAGAGCATCAACCATAGTCTTATCGCCGACTTCCGCGTGACCGAGCTCCTGAATAGCCTGTAGACCTTCCTTCATCTGGTTGGCCAGATCCGAGGGAGTGATCTCCTCGGCAGGAGCTTTCTCAGCAGCTCTTCCCGCAAACAGCGTCGAGAATATCATACCGGACGCACCACCCATAGCCTGCTGCATCGCTTCAGCCATGTTCGCGTACAGGGCATACACATTCGTTTCGCCTTCTGCCGTTTCCAGATACTTTCTGGCGGCGGTCATGCCGTTCTTCATGCCGATGCCATGATCACCATCACCAATGGCACTGTCTACGGTGGTCAGATACGGTTCATTGCGGATGATCCTGTCCGCACAGGATAAAAGCATGCGCCTAATTTGTTCACAGTTTATTATTTTCATACTTAATTCTCCTTTTTATGATTACGGGAGGGTTGTGAAAACAAATTCAAGCCCTCCCGATATCCTGGTTTATATAAAGGTGTTATTGAATTGATTATGCGAACGGATTCTCGTCTTTATACAACGGACGTTCCATCCGGTTATGGAAAAGGCTGTCAATGCCAAGCAGTCGCATGACTTCAAAGGTCTCAAAACCGATGTTTCCATACGCAATGACCGTATGATGCGGGAAACGATTTGCAAGTAATACGTTACGGTAGAAACGAGGCAGTCCCTTCACGCCCATAACACCGATAGTACCAAAGGAATGCGGGCATACGGGAAATACACTGCCTTCCGCTACATAAGCCTGCAGATCTGCATCTGCTGTGGATTGAATGCGCAACATCGTCATGTTGCCTGGTTTTGCCGTTCCTTCCAACGTTCCCCTACACAGACACGGTTTCCCGTTTTTTGCATCCTCTCGATGCATGATAAGTTGGTACTTCATTTCGGGATTAATTAGCCTGTCCGGTGCGCCATTGCCGCAATGGAACCCCATGAACAGTTCCTTTTGATCCAAACCATATTTCGTGTTCACTTCTTCCGTTTCGTAAATATCATCCGGAACAGTATTGTTAATGTCCAAAAGAAGCGAACTTTCCCCTGTAATACATGTCGCAATATATTGGGAAACTGCTCCGTATATATCCACCTCACACGCGACAGGAATTCCCCGCATAGCAAGTCTGCCATTCACATAGCAAGGGACAAACTTAAACTTTGTCTGAAAACCGGGCCAGCATTTATTGGCAAAAGCAACGTATTTGCTTGCGCCCTTATGTTCTTCCATCCAATCCAATAGAGTTAATTCTAATTGAGCAAGTTTTCCCAACAGATCCGGCATTTTGTTTCCCTTGCCGAGTTGATCTCCCATATCTGCAATAATATCGGGAATACGAGGATCATTTTCATGCTTTTCCTATGC
>CATVQN010000147.1 GCA_958346135.1 uncultured Eubacteriales bacterium
GGTATAAACTGACAAAAGTCTCCGGTGAAATTCTTAGATACTCCGGAGTAAACCATTGTGCAACCGCAACATCAACTCCCAAGTCCTCCAGAATCTCCAAACGTTTTTCCAGAGAATTGATACTGGGAATCGAAGTCCCGCTCAGCACCTCTCTCGGCTGATTACAGAAAAAATAGACTACCGAAGTCAGATTCTCCTTCTGTGCGGTCTCGACCACATTACGGATAATGGCCTGATGCCCTTTATGTATGGCATCAAAACCGCCCAGAGCCACAGCGGTATGAGAGAGCCTGAAATTCTGATTCCATAAATCCTCTCCTTGTTTCTGTACAAAAACTTGCACAATATTCCTCCTTTTATGCCTGATAAAAGGTTTTCTCAATTTTTAGAACGCCATCCACTGCCCGGGAGATGGTTAAAAAATTTCCCTTTTCGTCATAAACCCGATAGGTCACATGGTCTTCTATGCCCGATGTGCTGACCCGTACCCCGTTACACATCTTTTTCGCCTTTCGCTCTGAAAGATACAAGGCCGGTAATTCTGTGAGTACTTGATCCACCGGCGTTAGGAATGAGGTATCCCCCGCCTGCATCATAGTCTCCGTCTCTTCCAAAGTCAAGGCATCCTCCAGAGAAAACCTTCCGGAACGTGTACGGCAAAGTCCTGACATATGGGCAAAGCAACCCAATTTCTCTCCAATATCCTGACACAGAGTACGGATATAGGTTCCCTTGGCGCATACCACCCGCATGGAGAAGCAATGGTTTTCCAGATCAATCTGCAAAACCTCCGCTTCAAAGATGGTCACCGGTCTTGGCTGTCGTTCTACCACCTGTCCCTGGCGCGCAAGCTCGTAGAGTTTTTTTCCGTTCTGACGGACAGCGGAATACATAGGCGGAATCTGCATAATTTCTCCGACAAACGTCTGTACCACCGCCTTAATTTTCGATTCTGTCACCGTTACTTCCGCAGTACGCAAAACGATTCCGGAGGAATCCTGCGTGTCGGTTTCTGCTCCCAATGTCACTTGGGCAATATACTCCTTTGTCGCTGCTGTCAAAAGCTCTGCCGCTTTAGTGGCGTTTCCCACACAGATTGGCAAAACACCGGTAGCATCCGGATCCAGTGTCCCGGTGTGTCCGATTTTTTTAGTAGACAAAATCCTCCGCAGCCGAGCAACTACATCATGCGAAGTAAATCCCTGCGGCTTGTTAATATTGATAACTCCGTTCATACGTGCTCCTCTTTCAACTGCTTTCTAATCTCGGTTAAGGTATCCTCTACAATTTCTGAAACCGTACGGCCGGACACATTGTAACCACTTGCACGAATATGACCGCCGCCGCCAAAGGCCAAAGCCACGCGCGACACATCAACATTGCCCGATGAACGCAGACTGACCTTGTAACTGTTTTCATCCCGTTCTCGGATAAAGATTCCTATATCTACACCCAGAACCGTACCGGGCAAAGACACAATCGGTCCGGCTTCAGATTCGGCCAAACCCGCCTCCTGAAAATCCGCCATAGCCAGATACAAAACACAGACCCTGCCGTCTTCATAGAACTTCAGCCGCTCCAGTGCGATTCGCATCAATCGGTAGTATTCTCTGCTCTTGGTATCATAAATTATCTTGGTAATTCCGGAAAAGTCCGCACCTTGCTCCATTAGCGCTGCCGCCCGGCGCAAGGTCTCCGGTGTAACGCTGGAATACTTAAAATTCCCCGTATCGGTTACGATGCCAAGATATAAATCATTGGCCATGTCCACCGTAACCGGAATCCTCATTTCCTCATAAAGCTGCGTCATCAGTTCACAGCATGAGGAAATATTCTGCACTACCGTTTCCTTCGCAAAAGGGCGATGCGTTACATGATGGTCAATGGCTCCGGTATTGGGATGCGCCAGAAACATCTTCTCATATTGACCAAGACGGGAGCTCTCGGCACAATCCACCGCTATGAAAAGGTCGCAGTCCTCGAGCACCAGCTTGGATGCCTCTTTTCCCCGCATCAGCCCGTAGGCCGCAGCATCCGGATCGGATGATAAAAAAACCTCTGCATTTTTTCCCATACCAAGCAGCGCCAACTTTAAGGAATAAGCACTTCCCATAGCGTCACCATCGGGATTTTCATGTGCAAAAATTCCTACTCGCTCCGCCGACTTAAGCTGCGATATCACTGTTTTAAACATCCTTTTCACCTCGCCTCTCTGCGCAAAATTCTTTCTCAAAAACTCTCTACTTCTTACAAATCCCGCAAAATCTCATTGATATGTGCTCCGTAAGCGATCGAGTCATCCAGCACAAAGCTGAACTCCGGCGTATTACGCAAATTCAGGCGATGGCCGATTTCCTTTCGAATGAAACCGCCGGCGCTTTTTAATGCCGCAATACCGTCTTTTTGCACATTTTCGTCTCCCATAATGCTAATATATGCCTTTGCAAACTTCAAATCCTTTGTGACCTGCACTGCTACAACGGAAATCATAGCAGGAAGTCTGGGATCCTTTAAATCCCGGATGACCGCACTAAGCTCACGCTTAACCTCTTCGGAAATCCGGTCTATTCTACTGTAATTTGCCATAGCTCCTCCATTTGGCGGAGATTAAATCTCCACCTGCTCCATTACATACGCTTCAATGACATCGCCTTCTTTGATGTCGTTATACTTGTCAATACTCAGTCCGCATTCGTAACCGGCTGCGACTTCTTTTACATCATCCTTGAAACGACGCAAAGAACCCAACTCACCCTCGTGAATTACAATACCATCTCGTACCACACGAACCTGACTGTTGCGCTGGATTTTACCGTCCAGTACATAACCGCCGCCAATGGTACCGATTCCCGACACCTTAAAGGTGGTGCGAATTTCCACATGACCGATCACAGCTTCCCGGAAGGTAGGCGCCAGCATTCCCTTCATTGCCTTCTCAATATCCTCTATGGCATCATAAATAACACGATAGAGCCGTATATCCACATCGGCATCTGCCGCCGCTTCTGCTGCGCCGCCGGTAGGCCGCACGTTAAAGCCAACAATAATTGCATTGGATGCGCTGGCCAGCATAACATCCGATTCGGTAACTGCACCTACCGCCCCATGGATAATATTGACCCGAACCTCTTCGTTGGAAATTCTCTCCAGAGATTGGCGCACCGCTTCTACGCTACCCTGTACATCGGCCTTGACAATGATATTCAGGTCTTTCATCTTCCCGGCCTCAATCTGCTCAAATAAATTATCGAGAGAAATGGCAGTAGCCTTTTTCTGACGTTCCTGCTTCTCTTTAAACTTTCTGGCCTCTACAACCTCACGCGCCTTGCGCTCATCATCCACAGCATAAAATACATCGCCTCCCTCCGGAACCTCGGAAAGTCCCAGAATTTCAACCGGGATGGAGGGACCCGCCTTCTTTACACTGCGGCCCTTGTCATCGTTCATGGCACGGACACGGCCGACAGCCGTTCCGGCCACCACAACATCTCCAATCCGCAATGTACCGTTCTGCACCAGAACGGTTGCTACCGGGCCGCGTCCCTTATCCAACTGTGCTTCAATTACTGTACCCTTTGCCGCACGATCGGGATTTGCCTTTAATTCCTTCATTTCGGCAACCAGGAGCACCATTTCAAGCAAGGTATCAATGTTGGTTCCCTGTTTTGCAGAAACCTCTACACAGATGGTATCACCGCCCCAGTCTTCCGGCACCAGGCCGTATTCCGTCAACTCCTGCCGAACCCGATCGGGATTAGCTCCTTCTTTGTCGATCTTGTTAATCGCCACAATAATCGAAACATTTGCCGCACGGGCATGGTTAATGGCCTCAATCGTCTGGGGCATGATACCGTCATCCGCCGCAACCACCAAAATGGCGATATCGGTCACCAAGGCGCCTCTGGCACGCATTGCAGTAAAGGCCTCGTGCCCCGGCGTATCCAGAAAAGTAATCTTTTTGTCGCCCACCCGGACACGGTGCGCACCGATATGCTGGGTAATACCCCCGAACTCACCTTCGGTTACATTGGTATTTCGGATGGTATCCAGCAAAGAGGTTTTACCATGGTCAACATGACCCATCACCACAACCACAGGGGATCTGGGTTTAAGGCTCTCCGGTGCATCTTCTACATCATGGAAAAGCTTTTCTTCATCGGTGAGGATAATTTCCTTTTCAAAGG
>CATVQN010000148.1 GCA_958346135.1 uncultured Eubacteriales bacterium
GCACGGTGGTGTGAGAGGTCGGCTAATCAATTAATGGTTAGCCTCCTACTCGATTAAGAAATCATGTAAAAGTTTTTATCGATATCGTTGAAAAGACAAAGGATGCAGCGAGATGCTGCTTTAAAAAAATTTTCAAGGAGGATTTTGATATGCAAACTCAAACAAACACCCAAAACCAAAAAATGAAAGTCAGAACGCTGGTCAGCGTTGCTGTAGGTGCCGCCATTTCCTTTGTGCTGATGCTCCTGGACTTTCAGCTGCCCATTGCCCCGGAATTCATCAAGATGGATTTTTCCGACCTTCCGGCATTGATTCTCGCTTTTAGCTTCGGCCCGCTTGCGGGGGTTCTGACCGAACTGGTCAAGAATTTACTTCATCTTTTTGTCTCCAGCACCGCCGGAATTGGTGAGCTCTCCAATTTCCTGCTGGGCTGTGCCTTTGTCGTTCCGGCAGGATGGATTTACCGCCGGAAAAAGACCCGCCGTGTTGCGCTGATTGCCATGCTGACGGGAACTTTGTGCTTTGCCCTCATGGGAATTTTATCGAATTACTTTATTATGTTTCCATTCTACACCAAGGTCTTTGGCATTCCCATGGAGGCCATCATTGCCATGTGCCAAAAAATACTACCCTTTATCGACAGCCAGCTTAAGGTCATCTTGCTCAGTGTGACCCCCTTTAACCTGCTCAAGGGTTTTGTGGTTTCCTTTGTAACTTTTTTGCTCTATAAGAGGATGTCTCCTCTGCTCCATGGAAGCGACGGAAAATAAGCTGTTTTCTCTGTTTGCGGTTCCGTCATTTCTGCGTTTGCTTATTTTTCTTTCGAGCGTGTGTTATCGATATGTATAATACCGATTTAAAAAAGAAGCAATTCCCAAACAAAGGGAATTGTGTTAAAATATTAACAAACAGAGGAGAGAAAAAGAAAAAACTCTGTTTACGGCAATGAAATCAAGCTGTATCCGAGGAAGGGGGTGGCTGATTGAATAAGCCGGAAGTATCAAGGGCTTCGCTTGGGAGACTGCCGCTTTATCTGGAGGTTTTGAAAAAACTGCAACTGCAGAATCAAAAGAGTGTTTCCGCTCCTGTGATTGCGAGAGAGCTCGGATTGGGCGAGGTACAGGTGCGTAAGGATCTGTGTGCGGTCAGCGGTGCGGGAAAGCCGAAAGTCGGTTATGACACCAATGGCTTGGTGCGGACGCTGGAGGAGTTTCTGGGATATTCGCATCCCAATACGGCGGTGATAATCGGTGCCGGAAAGCTCGGAAGGGCACTCTTGGATTATGGAGGGTTTGCCGATTACGGACTGGAAATTGCAGCGGCCTTTGACAAGGCATGCAGCAAAACGCTGGTGTCTGAGATGGGAAAGCCGATTTATCCCATAAGTATTTTTGACGGTTACTGTCAAAGCCATCCGGTTAACATCGCTATTATCACGGTGCCGTGTGATGCGGCGCAGGAGGTGTGTGATGCGGTTGTGAAAAACCGGATCAAGGCAATTTGGAGCTTTGCGGGTACCAGGTTGAAGGTGCCGGAGGATGTAACGGTTCAATATGAGAATCTGGCGTTGTCTCTGGCCTATCTAAACAAGCAGATACTATGAATAAGTACAAGGTGTTCTCTGCCGGCTGCGGCGGGGTTCATTGAATGACGGGGCAATGCCCTTATTGAAGGAGGAATATTATGTTAGACAAGGAAAGAAAGATCATCGACGGTGTGGACGCTCTGGAAGAAGCGCTTGCAAAAACCAGAGAGGCACAGAAGAAGTTTGCGCTCTTTACCCAGGAGCAAGTAGACAAGATTTTCTTTGCCGCTGCGTCCGCAGCCAATAAACAGCGGATTCCGCTGGCAAAGATGGCGGTGGAAGAGACCGGCATGGGTGTCGTTGAAGACAAGGTTATCAAAAACAACTATGCGGCAGAATACATTTACAATGCTTACAAGGATACCAAGACCTGCGGTGTACTGGAAGAGGACAGCGCATTTGGCATCAAGAAGGTTGCGGAACCCATCGGGGTGGTTGCGGCGGTTATCCCCACCACCAACCCCACATCTACCGCAATTTTCAAGTGTTTGCTGGCATTGAAAACCAGAAACGCAATCATCATATCGCCCCACCCCAGAGCAAAGGCTTGTACCGCAGCTGCTGCCAAAATCGTATTGGATGCAGCGGTCAGTGCCGGTGCACCGGAAGGGATCATTAACTGGATTGATGTTCCCAGTCTTGATATGACCAATCTTTTGATGAAAGAGGCTGACATCATTCTGGCAACCGGCGGCCCGGGTATGGTAAAGGCGGCCTACTCCAGCGGTAAGCCCGCACTCGGCGTCGGCGCCGGCAATACCCCGGCAATTATTGATGAAACGGCAGATTTGGTGCTGGCTGTAAACTCCATTATCCATTCTAAGACCTTTGATAACGGTATGATCTGCGCTTCAGAGCAGTCTGTTATCGTTCACAAAAAGGTATACGACAAGGTGAAAAAGGAGTTTGCGGATCGTGGCTGCTACTTCCTAAAGGAGGATGAAATCGAAAAGGTTAGAAAGACCATTTTAATCAACGGCGCACTGAATGCGAAAATTGTAGGTCAGTCTGCACATACCATTGCCGCTTTGGCCGGTGTTACCGTACCTGAAAAGACCAAGATATTGATCGGTGAAGTGGAGTCCGTGGAGCTTTCTGAGGAGTTTGCGCATGAAAAACTCTCTCCGGTACTGGCGATGTATAAGGCAAAGGATATTCAGGATGCCTTTGACAAGGCAGAACACTTGATTGCTGACGGCGGCTACGGCCATACCTCGTCCATCTATCTGGATCCTACTACGGAGCAGGAAAAGCTGGCTGAATTTACTGAGAGAATGAAGACCTGCCGTATTTTGGTCAATACCCCATCTTCACAGGGCGGTATCGGCGATCTGTACAACTTTAAGCTGGCGCCCTCCCTGACCCTGGGCTGCGGTTCCTGGGGCGGTAACTCCGTTTCTGAAAACGTAGGTGTAAAACACCTGATCAATATTAAAACTGTTGCGGAAAGAAGGGAAAATATGCTGTGGTTCAGAGCTCCGGAGAAGGTTTATATTAAGAAGGGATGTCTGCCTGTTGCACTGGATGAGCTCAAGCATGTTATGGGTAAAAAGCGGGCGTTTATCGTAACGGACAGCTTCCTTTACCACAACGGCTATACCAAGCCGATTACTGATAAATTAGACGAGATGGGAATTGCGCACACCACATTCTTTGATGTTGCGCCGGATCCCACCCTGGCTTGCGCAAAAGAGGGCACCAAGCAGATGGTGGCCTTCATGCCCGACTGCATCATTGCGCTGGGCGGCGGTTCTGCTATGGATGCTGCAAAAATTATGTGGGTGATGTATGAGCATCCCGAGGTGGACTTCATGGATATGGCAATGCGCTTTATGGATATCAGAAAGCGTGTTTATACTTTCCCCAAGATGGGTGAAAAAGCATATTTTATTGCAATCCCCACCTCCGCCGGAACCGGCTCCGAGGTAACGCCCTTTGCGGTTATTACCGATGAGAAGAGCGGTGTAAAATATCCCCTTGCGGATTATCAGTTGCTGCCGAATATGGCAATTGTGGATACGGACTTCCATATGTCTGCGCCGAAGGGATTGACGGCGGCCTCCGGTATCGATGCCGTAACGCACGCCTTAGAGGCATATGCGTCCATGATGGCAACCGATTATACCGACGGCCTTGCAATTCAGGCCTTAAAGACTATTTTTAAGTATCTTCCCAGCGCTTATGACAACGGTCAGACCGACATTGAGGCTCGTGAGAAGATGGCTAATGCGGCAACCATGGCCGGTATGGCGTTTGCCAATGCGTTCCTTGGTGTCTGCCACTCTATGGCACATAAGCTGGGTGCATTCCACCACCTGCCCCACGGTGTTGCCAACGCTTTGATGATTGAAGAGGTACTGCGGTTTAACGCGGCCGAAACGCCGGTTAAGATGGGAACCTTCCCTCAGTATGATCATCCGCACACGCTGGAAAGATATGCAGAGATTGCAGATGCGCTTGGCCTCAAGGGCAAAAATAATCAGGAGAAGCTAGAGAGTCTGATTGGTGCCATCAACGACTTGAAAGACAGAGTCGGCATTAAAAAGACCATCAAGGTCTACGGCATTGATGAGAAGGACTTCCTGGACAGACT
>CATVQN010000149.1 GCA_958346135.1 uncultured Eubacteriales bacterium
AAAAGTAAACTGATTGCCTGTGGGAAAAGGCGGCTTTCGCCAGCCGCCTTTTCTTTCACCTTTTATCGTGAGCTGATTGGAGTAACAATATACCTGATAGGTCGTTGAATGTATATTTTCCACCAATTATAATGAAAGAAAAGGTTAGTTATTGCTAACCAATTTGAAAGGAGGCTTTGTTTCGATGAAACAAAAGAACGGCGGGATAAAGCGGCTTCTCGAATTTACAGGAGAAAAACGCAGTTTATTGAATATATCCCGTATTTTATCCGGTGTTAGTGCCATCTTTATTTTAGGACCATTCCTCTGCGTCTATTTTGCAGCACGTGAATTGGTAAATGTCTTTACCGGCAGTGCTTTGGACACGCAAAGTTTAGTTTGCTGGGGAATGATTGCCTTAGTTTTGGAGCTGATCGGTCTGGCATTATATTTCTGTGCTTTGCTATGCTCTCATGTGACGGCGTTTCATACCGAAAAGAATCTAAAAATGGCTGCGCTGAAACATCTGGCGAAAATGCCTATGGGATATTTTGATACCAATCCCAGCGGCAAACTGCGGAAAATCATTGACGAAAATAGTTTTCAAACAGAAACTTTTATAGCCCATCAACTTCCAGACTTGGTTGGCGCACAAGTAACTATGGTAGTAAGCCTGATTTTAATGCTTCTGTTTGACTGGCGCATTGGTGTACCACTACTTCTGCTTTTTGGAATCGGCTTTTTCCTGCAAAAATCTCTGATGGGCAAGGAAGGCATGAAACTGATGCAGACCTATCAGGACTCGTTGGAAACGATGAATCACGAGGCGGTAGAATACATCCGTGGAATTTCCGTCTTGAAGGTGTTTGGGCAAACGGTGCAGTCCATAACAAAATTTAATGAGGCAATCAAGTCCTATCGAAAATTTGCTTTAGCTTACACGATGTCTTGTAAAAAGGGTATGGTTGCCTTTAATTCCGTTATCAATTCCAGCTTCCTTGTATTGGTTCCTACTGCACTGATTATAGGGTTGGTATCTTCTGACCTTGTTGGGTTCACACAAAGTTTTCTGTTTTATGTGATTTTTTCACCGGCCTGTGCGGTAATGCTGAACAAGATTCTCTATATGACGAGTTACAAAATGCAGGCTGAAGAATCCATGCGGCGTATTGATATGATTTTGAACGCAGAACCGCAGGAAGAAACTGCACAACCGAAACGCCCTGCAAGCTATGATATTTCTTTTGAAGGAGTAACCTTTACCTATGAAGGCGCAGAGCAGCCGGCAGTTTCTCATCTTAGTTTTCGTGCAAAAGCCGGTACAACAACCGCCCTTGTGGGACATTCCGGCTCCGGTAAGAGTACCACTGCCAGCTTGATTCCCCGATTTTATGACGCACAGGCCGGCAGCATTAAAATTGGCGGTGTAGACATTCGCAGCATTGCCCATCCAGATTTAATGAAGATGGTCGCCTTTGTATTCCAGGACCCAAAACTGTTCAAGGATAGTCTATTTGAGAACATTCGGGCTGGACGCCCAAGTGCAACAAGAGAAGAAGTCATGCGGGCAGCACATTTGGCTCAATGTGATGATATATTGGCTAAATTCCCTAAAGGAATCGATACAGTAGTCGGCAGCAAAGGTGTGTACTTATCGGGGGGTGAAACCCAACGTATTGCGATTGCAAGAGCTATTTTGAAAGATGCACCTATTATCGTACTTGACGAGGCTACAGCCTATGCTGACCCCGAAAACGAGCAGCAGATACAGCAGGCATTTGAGGGGCTTACAAAGGGAAAAACAGTTATTATGATTGCTCACCGGCTTTCAACGGTGCAGAATGCCGATCAGATTTTGGTAATGCGGCAGGGAGAGCTTGTTGAAAGCGGCAGGCATAACGAATTGGTAAAGAAAAATGGTGAATATGCCCGTATGTGGGAGAACTATACCAAGACAACACAG
Source organism: uncultured Eubacteriales bacterium (assembly GCA_958346135.1). Classification (GTDB taxonomy): domain Bacteria; phylum Bacillota; class Clostridia; order Monoglobales; family Monoglobaceae; genus Ructibacterium. Next base: position 1,943 of record CATVQN010000149.1, read on the forward strand.
TGGCATATTGGAAATGAGGTGAAAGTATGCTAAAGCGTCTGTTTGCTTTGAGCGACCAAGGCTCAAAAAACTTAAATAAAGGGATTGCCGCAACGACCCTCAGCAATATTTGCCTGATTATCCCGGCCAGCCTCTTAATCATGGTAATTTGGGAACTGCTGAATGTAATATCGGGTGAATCATCGGGAATTACGGAATATATTCCTGCTTTTTGCATTATGACGGTAGTTCTGTTTATTATTGTATTTTGTACCCAATGGCTTCAATATAACAAAACCTATACCGTGGCTTATGAGGAAAGTGCGAACCGCCGAATTGTTCTTGCTGAAAAACTTCGCAGACTTCCGTTGTCCTTCTTCGGGCAGAAAAATCTTTCCGATCTGACCACAACTATCATGGGTGATTGTACGGCGCTGGAGCGTGTGTTTTCTAATGCCCTTCCGCAACTTTTTGGAACCATTTTCATGTTTATCATTACGGCGATAGGTCTGCTTGTAATGGATTGGCGGTTAGGGCTTTGTATTGTGATTCCTGTTCCCGCAGCAGCACTGGTGGTCTTTGCAGCACGAAAGGCACAGGCTAAGGCAGAAAGTGCTAATATGGACGCTAAACGTGTAGCCTATGATGGAGTACAGGAATATCTTGATACTATTCAGGAATTGAAATCTTGCTCCAGAGAAGAAGAATATCTGGCCGGTCTGGAAAAAAAGCTGGACTATGTGGTGAAATGCTCTTTCCGAAATGAGATTGCGCCTGGCGCAGCGACTACAACAGCACAATTTATTTTGCGCTTTGGCCTTGTTGCGGTACTGCTGGTAGGTGGCTATCTTGTGGCGGCTGGCTCCCTCACGATTTCCATGTTTATCTTATACCTTATTTTTGCTGGCAGAATTTATGACCCCTTCACAAGCTGCTTTATGTTGATGGCCGAGGTCTTTTCTTCACTGGTAAGCGTAAAGAGAATGAAACAGATTGACGCAACACCGGAACAGACAGGAAGTAATGTTTGCAATAACAAAGGATTTGACATTGAATTTAAGGATGTCCATTTCTCTTATAATGAGGAACCGGTGTTGAAAGGCGTTTCCTTCACAGCAAAACAAGGTGAAGTCACCGCCTTAGTAGGTCCGTCGGGAAGCGGCAAATCTACTGCTTCAAAATTGGCAGCACGGTTCTGGGATGCAGATTCCGGCCAAATCACTTTAGGTGGTGTCGATGTAAAGAGCGTAGAACCGGAAACATTATTCAAAAACTTTGCTATTGTTTTCCAAGATGTACTTCTCTTTGATGAAACTGTCATGGAGAATATTCGCCTTGGACGAAGCGGTGCAACTGACGAAGAAGTAAAAGCGGCGGCAAGGGCTGCACAGTGCGAAGAATTTATTTCTCGGCTGCCACAGGGGTATCAGACGAATATTGGCGAAAATGGCAGCGCCCTTTCCGGTGGAGAACGGCAACGGATTTCCATTGCGAGAGCATTGCTAAAAAATGCGCCGGTAATCCTTTTGGACGAGGCTACAGCCTCTATGGATGCTGAGAGTGAAACATTGGTACAGGATGCTCTTTCTGTCTTGCTGAAAGATAAGACCGTTATGGTGATTGCTCACCGTATGAGGACAGTTGCTAATGCGGATAAAATCGTGGTTTTGGATGATGGAAAGGTAAGCGAAATGGGTACACCACAGGAACTTATGAAAAAGAACGGGCTATATGCTCACTTGGTTGCGTTACAGCGCGGTAAATGATAATCACGAATCTACTGAAAAGGAGGTGACGCACTCTATTGATTTCAATGATCGCAAAGATGGCATGGGAAAAACACAAAACTCAGGAGGCGGTTTCACCTTCCGAATCTTATGCCGAAGAACTTCGGGCTACGGGTGAAGATTATTTAGAAGCAGTTCTGATTCTTGATCGTCAGAAAGGTGATGTTCGCTGCGTTGATCTTGCAACCTTTTTAGAGCGTTCAAAGCCGACTATTACAAATATGGTTACAAGACTATGCGAAAGCGGATTCTTAGTGCGTGAGGATAATAAGTCGATTTCTTTAACGACTAAGGGTAAGGAAGTGGCAGAAAAGATTTATGAACGCCATCGTTTTTTTACCAAACGATTGATCGCTGCTGGTGTAGATCCAAAAACAGCGGAAAGAGACGCTTGCCGATTGGAACATGCTATCAGCGAAGAATCTTTTCAAAAACTGAAAGATGCTTTAGAGG
>CATVQN010000150.1 GCA_958346135.1 uncultured Eubacteriales bacterium
GAGCCGGGTTCGGCGGGCTGTGGACGATTATCACATGATTGAAGAAGGCGACCGGATTGCGGTAGGCATCTCCGGCGGCAAGGACAGCCTCACCCTTTTATGCGCTCTGGCGGAGCTGAGAAGGTTTTATCCAAAGCGGTTTGAGTTGATCGGAATCTCTTTGGATATGGGCTATGAGGGAGTCAGCTATGCCGGCGTCCGGGAGCTTTGCGAAAAGCTTCAGGTGGAATATGTGGTAAAAAAGACCGACATTGCCGAGGTCATTTTTGACATTCGTAAGGAGACGAACCCCTGTTCCCTTTGCGCAAAAATGCGCCGCGGCGGCGTGAACGATCTGGCAGTGACGCTGGGGTGCAACAAGGTGGCACTGGGACATCATAACGAGGATGTTTTAGAGACCTTTTTTCTCTCCTTGTTCTACGAGGGACGGCTGAACTGCTTCTCGCCGGTGACCTATCTTTCCAGGCGGGATATTTATGTGATCCGGCCGCTGATTTATGTTGCGGAGGGGGACATCAAGGGCTACGCCCGCCGTGCAGAGCTGCCGATTGTCCATAATCCCTGTCCCATGGACGGTAAGTCTAAACGTCAGGATATGAAGGAATTTATTTCGGAAAAAGCAAAACAGGATAAATTTTTTAAAACCAAAACCATGCATGCTATCCAGACCGGTCTTAGCAACTGGATTCTGGAGGAGAAGGAGGATTGTGATGAAAAAAGTTAAAAAGGCGGTAATTCCCGCTGCCGGCTGGGGAACCCGGTTCCTGCCGGCCACCAAGGCAATGCCCAAGGAAATGCTTCCCATTGTGGACACTCCTACCATTCAGTTTATTGTGGAGGAGGCAGTTGCGGCGGGAATTGAAGATATTTGTGTCATTACCAGTCCCTATAAAAAAGCGGTAGAGGATCATTTTGACCGCTCTCGGGAGCTGGAATTTACACTGGAGGCCAACGGCAAGTCCGATATGGCAAAAGAGGTTCGTAAAATTGCTGAGCTTGCCAATTTGGTGTCCATTCGCCAGAAGGAGGCACTTGGCCTGGGTCATGCCATCCACTGCGCAAAGAGCTTTGTGGGTGATGACCCCTTTGCGGTTCTTCTGGGCGATGACGTGGTATACAATGCGGAAAAGCCTTGTATTAAGCAGCTGATTGACGTGTATGATACCTGCGGCAAGTCCGTATTGGGTGTACAGACGGTCAGCATGGACGATATTCATAAATACGGCTGTGTGGACGGCGAGCAGATCGGTGAGCGGCTGTATAAGGTCAACGGCATGGTGGAAAAGCCCGCTAAGGAGGAAGCACCAAGCAATGTGGCGGTTCTGGGACGGTATGTGATTACCCCGGAGATATTCCGGCATCTGGAGCATACAAGACCCGGTGCCGGCGGCGAAATCCAGCTGACCGATGCCCTAAAGACCTTAGCGGCAGAACAGGGAATGTATGCTTATAATTTTGAAGGCCGCCGCTATGACGTGGGCGATCGAATGGGATTTTTGGAGGCTACGGTGGAATATGCCCTGCGTCGGGACGATTTGCGTGAAGAATTTATGACCTACCTAAAGACCGTGGTAAAGGATAAATGAGCTGGCGGTTGCTTGCGTCTTTGGTGCGGTATGATTTCAAAGCCCGTTTTGCAGGGTCGGCGCTGGGTTCGGTCTGGGCCTTTGTTTCACCGGTCATTACCATAGGGGTTTATTGGTTTGTCTATACCGTTGCCGTAGGCGGAACCGCTGTGGATGGCTGTCCCTATGTGTTTTGGTTGATTGCCGGCATCCTGCCCTGGTTCTTTTTTTTCGATGGTGTACTGGGAGCGGCCGGCTGTTTCTGGGATTATCGGTTTCTGGTGCTAAAGCTCCGGTTTCCGGCAGAACGGCTGCCGCTGGTTCGGGTTTGCTCCGCTGCCGTAATCCACGGGGGGCTGCTGCTGGCAGCTTATGTCGGTCTGTGCATTGGCGGGATTGTTCCGTGTATCGGCCAGCTATGGATTTTTCTCTGGATTTTTGGCGGCTTTCTGTTGATTTGGGGACTGGGGAGAATTTTTGCTCTGTGGTGCGTCCGGCTCAAGGATGTGACCTATGGCCTGCAAGCCGCAATGCAGCTTGTATTTTGGCTGACACCCATTTTCTGGAGTGCAGAGGGACTGCCGGATCCTCTGCGGAGAATTTGTGATTTTAATCCCATTGCCATTTTGACAGAGGGTTACCGCCGGGCGCTTTTATACGGAGTTTTGCCGGAGAGAGTGCGTGTGCTGGCATTTTTTGCCCTTGTGCTTTTGTTTCAGGTATGGGGAAAGTTATGGATGAAAAAGGAGCGGCCTGTATTGGCAGACCGTCTTTAAACCGAGAACCCGGCATCTTTGCCGGGTATTCTTTTGTAAGGAGGAAACGAAAATGCTGCAAACCACCCTTTGTTATTTGGAAAAGGAAGGAAAATACCTGATGCTGCATCGAATTTCAAAGGAAAAGGATGTCAATCAGGATAAATGGATTGGAGTCGGCGGTAAATTTGAGCCGGGAGAAACTCCGGAGGAATGCCTGTTGCGTGAGGTGCAGGAGGAGACCGGGTTGCGGCTGCTCCGTTATCGGTATCGGGGTATCCTGACCTTTTGCTGTGATAGGGCAGAGCCGGAATATATTTTTCTCTATACCTCGGATTCCTTTGCGGGAACGCTGATCGACTGTGATGAGGGAACGCTCGAGTGGGTAGATAAGACTGCGGTTGGAAACCTGAACCTCTGGGAGGGCGACCGCCTGATGTTCCGGCTGCTGGAGGAGCGGGAAAATCCCTTTTCTTTAAAGCTGCGTTATGAGGGGGATACCTTGATCGAGACCAAGGAATTTCCTGTCAGCCGGTAGCCAAGTGATGCAAATTTGAACACCGATTTGCGTCACTTGGCTAAGGACACGCACCGGATGCCGCTGCCCTGCATAGGATATCGTATGAAAAAATAAAAGGGAGCGTGATGGTATGCGGGACAGCTTGGAGGAATATTTCACTTGTGCCAATTCTGCACAGGGGTTTGTGAATTATTTTCCCTCTACTTTAGAAGAAATGGAACGCATTTTTATCTTAAAAGGCGGTCCGGGCACCGGAAAATCCACCTTGATGCGTAAAATCGGTGAACATTTCCGAAATGCCGGGCAAAGGACTGAGTATATCCATTGCAGTTCAGATGCGAAATCTCTGGACGGTGTTGTGCTTCGGGACAAGAAGATTGCTGTGGTAGACGGTACGGCACCTCACGTCATTGAACCCAGGGTGCCGGGGGCGGTGGAGGAATATGTCAATCTCGGCGTTGCGTGGGAGCATGAAAAGCTGTATCCTTATAAAGAAGAAATTCTTCGCTTGCAGGGACAGATCAAAGAGCGGTACGATCAAATTTACAGTCTCTTTCGTGAGGCAAAAGAAATTCATGACCGCTGGGAGAAAATTTATTTGGACAATGTGGATTTTAAAGCCTTGGATGCTATCGCCCAAGACCTGACGGCGTCAATATTAAACGGGATAAAGCCAAAATCCAAGGCAGGAGCCAAGACCCATCGTTTTTTTGGTGCCATGACGCCGGAAGGCTCGGTTCATTACATCGAGGGTTTGACAGCGGACTGTCAGGTTCGGTATTTTATCAAAGGCCGTCCCGGAACCGGAAAATCCACCTTGATGAGAAAACTGGCATCCGCTGCGGTCCAGCTGGGGCTGGATGCCGAAATCTATCATTGCAGCTTTGATGTAAAGAGCCTGGATATGGTTGTACTCCGGGAGCTTAAGGTCTGTGTTTTTGATGCGACTGCGCCCCATGAGCTGTTTCCCGCCAGAGATACCGATGTGATTTTGGATTTGTATGAGACTGCCGTCACGCCCGAAACCGATGAGAAAAATCAAGAACAGCTGGAAGAGATCTCTCAAGAATATGAGACTCGGATGGCAAAGGCAAGAGCCTTGCTGGGAGAAATTCAGGAGATTCATGATGCAATGGAAAAAATTTATATCCATGCGGTGGATTTCACTGTGACAGATCAGATTTGTGAGGATTTGATTGCGGAAATAGAATAGAAAAAAAGAAGGATATGCCCTCAAAAGATTTTGACTTTTTGGGGCATATCCTCATTCTTTGCTTACATTTCCTAATCATTCATTTGGTTGTCTTTCATATGGTCA
>CATVQN010000151.1 GCA_958346135.1 uncultured Eubacteriales bacterium
TCATAATATGATTTGCGGGGCGGGGCGGTGTGATGAAAAAGTGAGGTGACTGTGGTGACGGAAAAGCAGAAAAGATTCTGTGATGAATATTTGAAGGACCTGAATGCGACACAAGCTGCAGTCAGAGCCGGATATTCACCCAAAACAGCGAAACAGATTGGACAGAGAATGTTGACTTTTGTTGACCTCAAATCATATATTGATGATCAACTTGAGCTTTTACATAATCAGAAAACAGCGGATGCACAAGAGATTCTTGAATATCTAACCTCTGTGATGCGAGGGGAGCATACGGAACAGACGCTGCAGCTTGTAGGTGATGGAGTACAGAAAATTACGGATATTGATGTTTCGGAGAAGGAACGCATGAAGGCAGCGGAAATGCTCGGCAAATATCATGCACTATGGACTGAACGTACACAGGTGGAAGGTGTTGCACAGGTACAGATTATAGATGATATTCCGAAGGGTGACGAGTATGAGTAGATTGACAGAACTGATTGCACCGGCCTTTTACGAATTGCACCATGATATCAAACAAGGCGCGCATACCCATTACTGGTTAAAGGGAGGACGCGGAAGCACAAAGTCATCCTTTATCAGTATAGAGATTATTTTTGGAATTATGCAGCATCCGGATGCAAACGCCGTGGCAATCAGGAAGGTCGGACTCTATTTGAAGGACAGTGTCTACGAACAGCTGGTATGGTCCATAGAAAAGCTGGGTGTAACACATTTATGGAAAACAAGGCTATCTCCGCTTGAACTGATTTATCTTCCGACCGGACAGAGAGTTTTGTTCCGTGGGGCGGACAAGCCGAAAAAGATTAAGTCTACAAAGGTACATCGTGGATACATACGGTATATCTGGTATGAAGAGGTTGACGAGTTCTTTGGTATGGAGGAAATACGGACTATAAACCAGTCTCTCATGCGTGGAGGCGGAAGGTTCGAGGTGTTTTATTCCTACAATCCTCCGCAGAGCCAGCGAAACTGGGTCAATGAAGAGGTAACGGCCGCACGCAGTGACAGGGTGGTACATCACAGCACCTATTTGACGGTGCCGAAGGAGTGGCTTGGGGAGCAGTTTATTTTAGAGGCAGAGCATCTGAAAAACACTAAGCCTTTAAGCTATGCGCATGAGTATTTGGGTGAGGTCACGGGAACGGGCGGCGAGGTATTTACCAATCTGGAGATAAGAAAAATATCGGATGAAGAACGGGCGGCATTTGATAGAATCAGGAGAGGTATTGATTTTGGATATGCCGTTGACCCGTTTGTATATCTGGTTTGTCACTATGACAAGACAAGGAAACGACTGTATATCTTTGATGAAATCTATAAGGTTGGACTTTCCAATAAGGCAGCCGCAGAACGAATCATGGAAAAGCAGCACTACAACGGATTTATTACCTGTGACAGTGCAGAGCCAAAGAGTATCCGTGAGCTGAAGGAATACGGACTGCGGGTACGCGGTGCAAAAAAAGGCCCGGACAGTGTGGAATATGGCATCAAGTTTATGCAGTCTATGGAGTCCATTGTGATTGATTCTGAGAGGTGCCCAAAGGCTGCGGAAGAATTCTATAACTACGAACTGGAACGGGATAGTAAAGGCGATTTTAAGGCCTGCTATCCGGATAAAAACAACCATTGCATTGATGCGGCCAGGTATGCGCTTGAGGATGACATCAGTATGCGAAAAAATAAAGTTACGGTATTGAGGTGATAGGCATGGATATAGAAATAGTCAAAGAGGTTATCAAAAAACTTCTTCCGGGTCATCAGAAATTTATCAGTCAGGCCGCAGAAGCCTGGCGGTACTATCGGTCAGAAAATGATATTATGTACAAGGATAAAAACAAGGATGCTGTGGAAGATACGGTCAGAAAGGCAGACAATCGGATAGCCAGCGGATTTTATCCGCTTCTGGTGGAGCAGAAGACTGCATATGTCTTTACTGCGCCGCCTTTGTTTGACGTGGGAGATCGGGAATCCAATACAAAAGTGGCCGATATTCTTGGTGAAAAGTATGCACAAAACTGCGCAAAGCTGTGTGTGGAAGCATCCAATTCCGGTGTCGGGTGGGTATATTACTGGCTGGATCCATCGGGAGGTTTTCGGTATGCGGTACTGGATTCCGGGCAGGTGATCCCCGTATGGGATAACGCGGTGGATTCTAACCTGATTGCCGTTATGCGTGTCTATGAAAAGCGTAATGAAAATGGAGAGATCGAGCGTATTTACGAATACCATACGCCGGAAACCATCAGCATATATCGAAGTGTCGGAGAGGATTTAGGCACATTGGAGCCCTATTTTGGTTATCGAAATTTTTATGTTGATACCAATGCAGCTCAGGATGTCAGTGAAATTAAAAACCCGTTTGGTCGGATTACGTTCATTCCGTTTTACAATAATTTGACGAGGACCGGAGACCTAAAAAGGATAAAGGCCTACATAGATTCTTATGATAGCGTATATTCCGGATTTGTTAACGATCTCGAGGATATTCAGGAGATCATATTGATTCTGTCCGGATATGAAGGAGAGGACTTGGGAGAGTTCCTGGAAAACCTGAAGAAGTACAAGGTCATCAATCTGGAAAGTGACGAAACAGGAAAGGGCGGTTTGAGTACACTTAACATAGAGATACCGGTTGAGGCGCGGGAAAAGCTGCTTGCTCTGACGCGAAAATCCATTTTTGAGCAGGGAATGGGAATTGACCCGGATCCGCAGAATTTTGGAAATTCCTCCGGTACGGCGCTGGAGTATCTCTATTCTTTGTTGGAACAAAAGGCAGGTATGCTGGAGACGCAGTTTAAGCCGGGATTTTCTCAGCTTGTAAAAGCCATTTGCGAATATCTTAATATTCCGTGTAAAAATGTGATTCAAACGTGGACGCGCACGAAAGTCAGAAGCGAGACGGAGCTGTGTGACATTGCTAATAAATCGGTCGGCGTTATTTCGTCCAGAACCATTGTCGCAAACCATCCGTGGGTTGAGGATCCTGATAAAGAGCTTGAACAAATAGAGCGTGAAAGTGCTGAGGAACTAAAAAAGAGCAACGTTTATAACGATGCGTTTGAAGGCCGCAGGTGACGGAAATGAAGAATAGTGATTACTGGAAGGAACGGATGCGAATTTTAGAGGCGGCAAGAAACGCATCCAATGTACGGCTTGTGCATAGACTGGATATCGAGATGAATGCGGCGCTTTCGGAGATCGATGACAGGATTTCCGGATGGTACCGCAGGCTTTCCGAAAATAACGAGGTTACGATCTCGGATGCCAAGCGTCTTTTAAGAGATAAGGAACTAAAAGAGTTCCGCTGGACCGTAGAGGAATACATTCGTCACGGCGAGGAAAACGGAATCCGAAAAAACTGGGCAAAGGAACTGGAAAACGCCAGCGCAAGAGTCCACATCAATCATTTGGAAGCATTAAAAATTGAGCTGCGCGGCATTTTAGAACAGCTTGGAGGCGTGCAGGAAAACAGTACAAAAGCACATCTTACAGAGCAGTATGCAGATACCGTATACAAAACCATGTTTGAGGTACAAAACGGCATGGGAGTATACTGGAATACGGGTAAAGTCAGCCGTGGACATATTGAAACGGTGCTGTCAAGACCGTGGACAGCGGACGGACGCACATTTTCGGACCGTATTTGGATGGACAAGGATGCCCTGATTGATGAGGTATATAAGCAGCTTACCCGCAGTGTTTTACTCGGGAAGGGCCCAAACGATGCCGTAAATGCAATAGCAAAACGTTGTCAGGCATCGCAGTATAACGCAGGCAGGCTGGTTTTTACCGAGAGTGCATACATTGCCGCAGAGGCAGACAAACAAGTATACAAGGAGCTTTCTGTGGAGCAGTTTGAGGTGGATGCGGCTCTGGACGGAGAAACATGCGCTCTCTGCGGTGAGATGGACGGAAAACACTTTCCAATGTCAGAGTACCAATCCGGACTCAATGCGCCGCCGTTCCATCCAAACTGCAGATGCACAACCGTACCGTATTTTGACGATGATATTCAGGAGAGACTGGATAAAAAAGTCGGACGTGCCGCAAGAAACTCAGGTACCGGAAAGACAGAGCGTGTGGAAAACATGACATATCCGGAATGGAAGGAAAAATACGTTGAC
>CATVQN010000152.1 GCA_958346135.1 uncultured Eubacteriales bacterium
AAATAGCCTGAAATGTCAGTAGTTTTGCTGTTTTTTATTTATTCAGTAGACATTACTTAGTTTGGATTATCCTTGTGGATATAGTTTGCGGTTATAAAATCCCATGCTGCAAAACCGCAGCATGGGATTTTGTGTCAATGAGAAATCTTTTTAAAATCAGAAAATTCCGATATTATATTTTGCACCTTTTTAATAACGATTTGTGTGGCGCCAGGTGGGAAAACACTCCCGCCAAACATCGGTGTGAGCTTCACAGTCCAGATAATGGGAAAAGATCTGCATTTCATCCGGGCCATCAGTCTCTTGAAATCCACAAATTGCTTTCTTATAAACCTCGCGCATGGATTCGCAAAATTCATGCCAGTGCTGGAGCCAGCTTCCATCTTTCAAAGTTTCACTGCGCGTCTCGAGGTCCGATAAAATTTTCTCTTTTTGGGCGCCCTGTGCCAGTTCCAGAAAATCAGGGCCGGAAACAAGAGGAATCGCTTCAAATGTCATTCCTTCTCCGGTTACGTTCAACCGGACGATTAAACCCTCATACCACCCCGGTTCTTTGCTTTCCTTAACAAAGTGAAAATTTCCCTGTCCGTACAAGATGTGCGCCCCTTGAAATTGCTCATAACAGCCTATACAGTGACTATGCTGGCAGAGCACGGCATCCGCACCGCAACGCACCATCTCTTGGCAGGCTTTTCGCAACCGCGGAGAGGGATAATGACAAAACTCCTTCCCACCATGGTAGATTACCAGTACATAGTCGGATTCCCTCTTGGCACGGCGAATATCCTCCATGGTTTCAAATGGGTCAAAGGGTCGGGTTCCCATCCGGGTCTCGGTGGCATAAGAATATTCGTGCTCACACACATCTACCACGCCAATGACAATACCGTCCTGATGAATCTGATAATTTCGACGCGAATCTTCATAGTTGTTTCCTATCCCGGTATAGGGAATTTTTTGTGCATCTAAAGCCGCTAAGGTATCCCGTAGTCCGATATAGCCGTAGTCCAGAATATGGTTATTGCTGAGCATGCAGTCGGTGACGCCTGCCTTTTTTAGCACGGCGGCGGTTTCTGTGGGGCCTTTTAGACAAGGACCCTTTTTTTGAATACCCATATCGGAAGAGGTAAGAGCGCACTCCAAATTTACAATCACCCGATCCGCATGGTGAAACAGATCCAAGACCCCGGCAGGAAACACCCGGGAGGGATCTCCGCTCTTGAACCAAGGCCAAGTTACCGATGTAACACTAACGTCTCCGCAAACGATTAACTCCATTTTTGTTTCTCCTTCTTCGCTAAAGCAATTCAATATCTTTCGCTAATATTGTAGCATATCTCCTGCTGTTTGTCAAATCGGACACTAGGTGGATCCTGTAAAATGGGGATCCTTGGCCGCCCCAGCCAATTGGATGCTGACAAATTTTTTGCATGGCGAAAATTTCATTTTTGGAACGCCGGAGCAAGGGACGAAACTCTAATTCCGGAATATGAAGAGCCTCTGCAATTTTTTCGGCGGAAAATCCGGCGGCAGCCAATTCTCTGGCCGCTTGGCGAATACCTTCCTGCCGACCTCGTGCTAGGCCTTCTTGACGGCCTTTTGCCAGTCCTTGCGCCAGGCCTTTTTCAATACCGCGCTGTTCCACGCCTTGACTTAAATTACACATCTCAAGCACATCTCCTTCCATCTGTTTTATCATCTTAATAGAAAATTCGTTTTGTAAAATATCCTTTTTTTCATCTGCCGGCATCTCCGAAGATAACAGAACATCCAAAAGCCGCAGCACATGTCCATAAATCCGTTGCCCGGGTCGGCCTAAGCAGATCATAGTCATATTCAGCAGATCGTAATTGCTTTCGTCTTCTTTGACTTCACCGATCTGGTTGTCCTCGGTGATCCGATAGTGGGTAATGGTATGTTCCCGATCCTGCGGCGGTTTCATACAGATAAAGATAGAATACACCTTTTTGATATTCTGATAATCTGAATGGACAAATTCCTTTCCGTACTGAGCGGAGAGCATCCTTGCACAGTAGTATAGTCCCCGGGTCACTAAGGAATACCCTGAATGAAACTGATTCTGCGCTTCCAAGTTCAAAATCAGCTTGATCACTCCATCTCCAGCAGGTGCAAGGGCGTCAAAGCGAATGTCATAGGTGACGGTACCCTCGCTGATGGTGCTGTCTTCGGTGTTGGCGCCGGTGATAGCACCCTCGTCCGGATGCACAGCCAATGTAGAAATTTGCGGCATACCTTCGATATATTTTTCCGCAATGTCATTGATGTCGCAATCCTTGTATTCCCGGACGCATTCTTTCAGAATCCACGCCAGAACATTTTTGTAAGACAGCAGCCGCTTACACACCTGGTCGTACCGGGCCTTTTCTCCGGCAGCGTCAATATTTTTCGCCAGCGGCGTTTCCTGTTCCATGGAGTTCGCTTTCTTCCTTTGTTCCACCTTAATCATATTATACACCGAAACAGTAAAAATTGCAAGAGAAAAATACAGCATGGCATATTTATATAAAAATTTTCAAAAAAGTTAGCGAAAAAATAACTCCTGGTATTGCAACAGCGAAAATAGCGTGCTAAAATAGCCGTGTCAAAATGGTAAGCAGTTTCGCAGGTTTTAGGACCTATCCAAGGGGATAGGTGCGCCCAAAACCTGCTTTTCGTTTTTATTGGGAGCAAAAAATTTAATAGGGTCAATGAAACACACGAGGAAAGCCATAGGGCTTTTAGCGTGTGTTTTTTTGTATAAAAAATATTTTTAAGTAGAGGAGGAACAATCAAATGACAGAAACAAAACTGACGGATCGGCAAAGGGAATTTGCTTCGGCAAATTACAAGGTAATGGAGGACTTTTTGAAATACAGAGGGCTTCCCATGGATGAGTTTTACGACGTGGTGGTATTTCGGGTTCTAAGAGCGGTCAAGCAGTATGATGAACGTGAAGATCCAAAGCGGAACAGCTTTAGTGAAATCGCAAACAATCAGATGCGGGCTGCGCTTTCTGACTACTTTGCACGCAAAGAGCGGGAGCGTCAATTCCGGATACTTAGTTTGGATTATCCTTTAGCAACGGATCACAACTTAACGCTGGGCGATACCATAGCCGATGAAAGCGTGGATGTTTGTGAAGAAGTCTGCGAAAAACTCAGTTTCGGACAGGAATGGCCGGGACTTTTGCATACATACTCCGAAGTCTGTCCAACCGGGCAGACGGTTTATGAGGGGGTGGTATGTATTTAGGAATAAAGCAAGCCATGGATCGTATGGGGCTGTTTCCGCATTTGACTAATAAACATCTGCCGGTAAAAAAGGATCGAAAGAAACGGGGGTATCACCACATCAGAACAGCAATCAATCACACAAAGGGCAAAAGTATCAGTGAAAGGGCCGAAGAGATAGAAAAGCGGGAAGAATACGGGCATTGGGAAATGGACCCAGTGGTGGGCAAAAGCGGAACCAAGGAGGCGCTGCTGGTTCTCACGGAAAGAATGGCAAAGCAGGAGATTATCCGTAAGATAAAGAGCAAGTCGCAATATTGCGTGGTAAAGGAACTGGATAAGTTAGAGAGAAAACTTGGGAGCAAGAGGTTCCGAGAAACCTTCCGGACGATCACCTGTGACAACGGCTGCGAGAACCTGGACTGTGAGGGGATAGAGCGTTCGGTCCTCGTCAAGGGAAAGCGGACAGAGGTATATTATGCGCATCCATACAGCGCATGGGAGAGGGGAACTAATGAGAATGCCAACAAGTTGATCAGGCGTTTCGTCCCCAAAGGAGCCGACATCAGCAAATTCTCTCATGAGAGAATTAAGCTGATCGAACATTGGATGAATAACTATCCCAGAAGATCCCTGCATGGCCTATCTTCCAATATGCTCATAAATCAATTATTTTTCGCTTAATATTTGTGGATACTTTATATTGCAATTTAGAAAGATGGCTCAATGAATAAATTTTTATTGACAAAGTACAAAAAAGGTGATATAATGGTTAAAGATACTGAGATTATGAGACGTATCCAAAACAATGCGAACAATGGTTCGCATGTTTGGGTATGTCTCTTTTTAGTGCGCTCGGCATGCGTAATAACTTGGCGGTGAAAGTCCGCTACAGGCTT
>CATVQN010000153.1 GCA_958346135.1 uncultured Eubacteriales bacterium
GCGCTTTCTCCTGGCAAATCATCTGGCCGTTTGGGATGTGATTGCCTCCTGCGAAATAACCGGAAGCGCCGACTCCACCATAAAAAATGTAGTACCGAATGACCTTCGTGAAATTATTGCGGCCGCAGATATTCAAAAGATATTTGTGAACGGAAAAACCGCAGAGAAATACTATAACCGCTATATAAAAAATTCCTTGGGCCGCAAAGCGGTCTGTTTACCTTCCACCTCACCCGCAAATGCCGCTTGGAGCTTAGAGCGTCTGATTGACGCCTGGCGGGTGATAAAATGATGAAATAACCTTTGCTTGCCGGTGGATATTTTAAATCACTTCTCCCGTTGTTTTCCCCGGCAAAATACCGATCTTCCCTTTTCGCATTATCTGCTTTATTCTCTCTTGGTTTTCTTTTGACTATAATCAGCTTCCGGGATTTCTCCCGCCCATTTAAATGCGTATTTTGCAATCACAACCGCAATAATTTCATTGATGATAGCCGCCGCAACTATGGTTCCCGAAATAACGGATGCCGACGAGG
Source organism: uncultured Eubacteriales bacterium (assembly GCA_958346135.1). Classification (GTDB taxonomy): domain Bacteria; phylum Bacillota; class Clostridia; order Monoglobales; family Monoglobaceae; genus Ructibacterium. Next base: position 537 of record CATVQN010000153.1, read on the forward strand.
GATCTATCCGATTGAGCGTTGTCACCGCAATTCCAGTAAATACAAGCGAAACACCGGAGTGCGGCAGCAGCGTAAATCCGAGATATTTTGTCACAGCCGGCTTTGCTTTGGTTATTTTTCCTCCAAGGTATGCACCTCCAATTTTTCCTGCCGCACGGGAAAGAATATAGGTTACGGTAAACACCCCTGCACCTGCAATAAGCCTGTAATCCAGCGGCATGCCGAGATTGGCAATAACCAAAACCAATGATAAATTAAGCAACGGATTATACAGCGATAAAATCTGTTCTGTTTTATCCTTAGGAATAAGGTTCACCACTGCAGCGCTGTATGCCATGCCAATCAGCAAATAATTCAAGCTGAAAGAATGATAGAACATAAAATCAATTACAAGCCCCGTAATCACCGATAAAAGCAGAAAAATGATAAAAACAAAAAAACACGGATACTTTTGTTTAAAAAGTTTCATGATTTGCGCTGCGAGGATACCTATGCTGATTCCGATAAGAAACGGCATCATTACCATCCCTATAATCAAAATCACCGAGGTATGTGCCCCGCCTCCCATACCTTCCACGATGGAAATAACCGTAAAGAATACAACCACGCCTATTACATCGTCAATGGCCGCAAGCGGTATCAGTGTATTGGTTACGGGACCGCGCGTATGGTATTCGTTGACGATAGATAATGCGGGTGCAGGCGCTGTTGCAAGAGCAATTCCGCCGAACAGAAAAGCAAGGTATACCGGCAATCCGGAAACTGTCAGTACAATGGCAAAAACCAGTGATACAAACAAAAACGTACCAATAGACTGAATCACCGTTATGCCAATAATCTGCTTTCCGGAGGAAGCGAGCTTCTTCAGCATGATTTCTCTGCCAATCATCACCCCGGCAAATGCTTCAAAAAATTTGATTGCAATTTTATACCACAGCGCTTCGGTAATATCCATGGTAACCACACCGGCCAAATACGGTCCGAATAGGATCCCTGCAACCAGCCAGCCGAGAATTACAGGAAGCTTCAGCCTTGCGGTAAGTTTCCCGCAGATAAGTGCCGTACAGATGAGTGCAAAAATTTTTAAAATTGAAATGATCATAACAATGTCACCAGCTTTTCTGTAACAAGCTCCGCAGAAACGGAATACTCGATTGACTTTTTAAATGCCCCTTCAATAATTGCCTTCAGTACGACTCCGTCCGTCCGAGAGGCCTCCGGGGATAGCGCAGATAGAATTACAGACCACAATGCCTTATGCTGTTTTACGGCATAAGAAGAAATGCCCGCATTTAATTTATACTTATTAAAGATTTCTTTTCGGGTCATAAGCCCCGCGTTATAATATACCATGAGCAGCCGATATGGGACATTATCCCCCATTTCCCGGATTTTCTTTACTTCTTCTGACGCATCGGCATAATACTTTTCATAAATAGCATACGCCAGGGTTTCTTTATCGGGAAAAAACTTATAAATTGTTTTTTTGGAAATTTTCAGTTTTGACGCAATTGTATCCACAGAAAATTTTAATCCTTCCGCTTGCAGGCTTTCTATTGCCGCTTTTATAATGCGCTCTCTCATGGCGGAAACAAAACCTCCTTGTTTTTGTTTCCACTATATCATATGCTCCTACAATTGTCAAGACTGCCGAGCGTACTGCTTTTCGGGCTGCATACAGTTCTTTTCAGGCTGCACTTCGATTTTGATACGGTTTTTTGGCGTTATCTCTCAAACAAAAACAGCCGCATATCCTGCGGCTGCCAAATATTTCAATACACAAGATAATATCAATCCGAACGCCGCTTTTTAGAGAGCAGCTTTCGGTGTAGAGATTGCAAAGGCTTAAAGTCTTTCAAAAATGACGAGCCTAAAGATGCCGAAATTATGCATCTTTAGGCTCGTTCGGTTTCATATCATCGACCTAATTACGAGTCAATTTTTCAATCAGATCCCGCATCAGCGCATCCCGTTTGATACAATATACATATCCCATCATTTTCTCTTCCGAAACTTCAGAATACAGATTCTCATAGGTTGGCAGCTTCGTTTTAACAACACGATATTCCATAAACCGACTGTCGTCATTTAATAGCCATGCAACGGCGGTCACATCCCAAATAACCCGTGTCCAAATCTCACTCTTTGACCAGCGATCACCCTCCGCAATGGTGATGTTTGCCAGATAATCAGCGAGTATGCCTTTTCCGCACAGCCACGCCTTAATCTCCGGAGCCGAAATTCTGAATTCACTCACCACACCGGTGCAGGGAAGCTGAACAAACGGCGCCGCACTGCCCATCACCACTCTGGCCGCAGCAATATCCTGATACATATTAAACTCTCTTGTATTATGATGGTGACGGGCGTGTCCGCCGAGCCATACAATCACCATCTTTTCCGCAATATCCGGATTGAACAAAAGAGCGGATGCAATATTGGTGATCGCACCGATTGCCACAACATAAAGCGGCTGCTCCGGTGAATAATGCATGGCACGAGCCGCCAAATCCCGTGCTGCCGGTGAATCCACAAAGGTTTTTTCATCCGGCAAATAACCGGACGAGCCTTTAAACACCTCCGTCTCTTTTTCAGTCAGACGCAGAACCTTTTGTATTTCCTGATAGCTTTTCTCCATGCCGTCCTCAGGACCTGTTGATTTATCATTATAAAACGGAGCTGCATAAATTGCTTTTACATTTAATTTTTCAGAGGAACGCACCATATAGGCAATCGCAAACTGATCATCGATTTCGTTATACGCATCCGTATCCAATATCACATCAATCGGATGCTGCGGTACCTCCAGATTTTTCAGAAATTGTTCCTGAGTCATGTTATTTTCCTTCCCTCCTGATAAAACTTTCTATATTCCAACGGCGTTTTTCCGTAGGTTTGAAAGAAGATTCTGCGGAAAAAGCTGCCGTTTTCGTATCCTGACATTTTTACTATTTCATCAATGGATAGATTGGTTTCCCGTAAAAGCTGTCCCGCCTTTTCACACCGCGCATTTTGCAGCAGGGCGGTAAAGGACATACCCAGGTATTTTTTTATCCATGCGGCTGCATAAGAAACAGAATATCCCAGCCTATCCGCAAGCTCAGCCAGACTCGCCCTATCTAAGTTTTCCTGTATGTACTCTTGTACACAGGCCTTTTGTTTTTCCGTCTTACCATCGCCGCAGCCACCGGGCTTTAGCTGTGTAAGCGCTGCTGCAACCTCTTCCTTCACCGGAATGGATGATGCCGCTCCCTCTCTGGACACGGCCAGCGCCGCAGCCGCCGAAGCGTATTGCAGAATTTCTTCTGTTTTCATTTGCTGCATCAGTCCTGCGATATAATATCCCGTAAAGGCATCTCCGGCCGAGGTGGTGTCCTTTGCCTCAACGCAATAAGCAGGACAATACAGCAAATTGTCTTTATCTATATAGAAACTGCCCTTTGCACCAAGCGTTAAGACAATTTTCAGGTTTTCATAGTTTTTCAAAAAATAGGAAGCAATCTCTTCAGGAATTTTCTTTCCGGAAAACGCATATGCTTCCACCTCGTTTAAAATCAAAACCGATATTT
>CATVQN010000154.1 GCA_958346135.1 uncultured Eubacteriales bacterium
TGTCTGAACTATCTGAATGGAAAAGAAATTGTTTTGGATTAGGAGACGATTATGAATACTGTAATTTTTGATATGGACGGGGTGCTTGTCAATTCCGAGCCGGTGATTGTCCGTGCCGCAGTCGAAGCACTAAAAAGCGACGGTATCACTGCATCTCGGGAGGATTTTCTTCCCTATATCGGGGCGGGTGAAGAAAACTTCATTATAGGCCCCGGCCGCAGACACCAAAAAACAGAGGCAGAAATCAGCCGCATGCTGAATATGATGTACGCACTCTATGAACAGCATGTCAGCCGGGATCTGACCGTCTATCCGCACGGAGCAGAAACGATAAAGGCTCTGTGCAAAGCCGACGTAACCATGGCACTGGTTAGCAGTTCCGCCCACAGCAAACTGATGACCACGCTTTGCGCCGCTGGAATCGATTCCGACAACTTTCAGCTGATTCTCTCCGGCAGCGATGTTACCAAACGAAAGCCGGACCCGGAGCCATACCGCACCGCTGCTCTCCGGCTTAAAAAGCAGCCGGAGGACTGTCTGGTGATTGAGGATGCGCTCAACGGCATTACGGCTGCTAAAGGTGCGGGTATGTGCTGTGCAGCCGTTACTACCTCTTTTTCAGAGTCACAGCTAATCGCTGCCGGCGCTGATTATATTCTGGCAGGGTTGGAGGAAATTCCAAAAATATTAAACCGACAAAGAGGGTGAATTCGATGCTCCAAATGATTCTGGGGCCGGCACATGCCGGAAAGACCGAACGGATTTATCAGGATATTCAAACACGGCTGGAAAACGGCGAGCGTTCCTGGGTTCTGGTACCGGAACAGTTCTCTCTGTTTACGGAAAAGGAAATTATTAAGCGTTTTGGTCTGCCCGCCCAAAAACAGATTAAGGTACTGAGCTTTGCACGCCTCTGCAATCTGGTGCTGCACAGAATCGGACCTTTGCGGATGCGCTACATTGACGGGGCAGGAAAGCACATTATTGCGGTGCAGGCCATGGAGAGTTTAGATAATAATTTGGTACATTTAAAACACAATCTCCGGCAAAAGGGATTTTCAAAGACCTTAGTTGATACCTTCTCGGAGTGCAAACGCTATGGCGTATCACCCCAGGCTCTGCGCTTTGCGGCAGAGCAAACCCAATATCCGGAACTGGCTTCAAAACTGGACGAATTATCCGTGCTGTACGAAACCTATAACCGGCTCATTGAAGCACATCACGCAGATGCAGAGGATAATCTGACGCTGATATGTACAAGGCTTTCCGACTGTGATTTTCTCTTTGGCAAGATGTTTATCCTGCATTTTCGTTCCTTCACCCCGGTAGAATACCTGGTTCTAAGACAACTTATGGGGCTTTTGGACCTCTGCATTGCACTGGATTACAGCGATTCTCCGATTTATGCCTGGCTGTTTGCACCGGTCCGCAGCACACTTGAAAAACTTCGCCAAACCGCCAAAGACGCCGGAATAGAAGAGCTTTCTCCTATTTGCCTGAGCAATTCCGATGCCGATACTACTCTTTCCTATCTGCAACAGAGGTATTTTGACTTCCGGGCAGAATCCTTTGAAAAAGACCAGGAAACAATACAAATTTATGAGCTGCAAAGCCGTTACCGTGAAATAGAAAGTGCTGCCGATCTGATTCTTCGACTGTGCCGTACCCATGGACTTCGTTTCCGGGATTTTTTGGTTCTGACCCGCAATACCGAAGCCTATAGCCGAATTCTGCCTTCTATCTTTCAGAGCCGTGGAATCCGTGTCTTTTTAGACACCCGTCAGAGCATCGCCGCAAAGCCGCTGGTGCGCCTGCTTTCGGGTACACTCGAAATTTTAGCTTACGGCCATTCTTATGAACGGATTATGACCATTGCCAAAGCGGAGCTATTTGACCTTTCCCGTGATGATGTAGATCAGTTGGAAAACTACATTCTCGCAGCGGCTCCCACCCATGCCATGTGGCAGACGGAAACCTGGGATTATCTTCCGGGAGGTTCCGGCTATGACCTGGAACAAATCAACCGCACCAAAAATACGCTTCTTTCCGGTGTACACAGTATCCAAAGCACCATTTCGGGTATCAAGACCGGCGGAGAAATTGCGGATGCTGTCCTGACATGGCTAAAACAAAGCGGGCTCTCCGATCGAATTTCCGAAAAAGCTACCGAGGCCTTGCAAGCCGGAAACTCTGAGCTTTCTGAGGAATATCAGCAGGTTTGGAACAGTGTTTTGTCCATTCTGGCACAAATCTCAGCCATTATGGCGGATACACCCATGACTTACCGACGATTCTCACAGCTGTTTCAGGAGACCTGCAGCGGCGCTGAAATTGGAATGATTCCTCAGACTCTGGACTGTGTGATTTTTAGTCAAATTGACCGATTTCGCAGCAGTAGTGCAAAAGCGGTATTGGTTCTGGATATGAATGACGGCGTTTTTCCGAAAGGCTATAACAGAGAGGGCTTTCTCTCCGACGGAGAACGCCATGAGCTGGAGCGGCTGGGGCTGGAGCTTGCGCCGGGCATGAACAGCAAACGCTGTGAAGAACAGCTTTTGATCTATGCCGTCCTGAATGCACCGAAAGAACGGCTTTATTTCTTTCGGTCCATGGCAGACAACGACGGAGAACCTTTGGAAGGCTCCGGAATTTTGAAACGAATCTTAGAAATGTTTCCCGCACTACATCCCATTCGGCCGGACGACGGTACCGATCCGCTTTTTAGTACAGAGGGTGCCCCCGGCAATTTTCAGCTTCTATCTGCCGCACTTGCAGAGTGTGCAGGCGACGAAAACCGGCTGGATCCGCCGCTTTATGCGCTTTATCAGTGGTTTTCCCAAGACGAAAACTACCGGCTACAGTTAAATCAGCTTTTAGAGGCCATGCAGGCTCCGCCGCCGGAAACGCTGAGTGCCGAAATGGTCAAGCAGATCTACGGTGCCCCTCTGGCACTGAGTGCATCCCAGCTGGAGACCTATAATTCCTGTGCATTCCGCTATTTTCTCACCTACGGCCTCCTGGCTAGGGAACGGGAGCTGGCCGGCATTGAGCCGCGAAGCATGGGAAGTATTCAGCACGCCGCATTATACGATTATTTCTCAAATCTCACGCAAGCTGCGACTGACTTTGATACGATTGAAAAAGAAGACTGCTATCGAGAGGTCGGCAAAGCCGTTGAGCAGGAAGCCAAAGAAAACAGCAGCCTCCTCTACGAATCCTCTGCATACTATCAATACATCGTACTGCGGATGAAAGACATTGCCGCCCGCACTGCCTGGGAAGTGGTGCGGTTTTACCAATCCAGTGATTTTAACCCCTTCGGCTTTGAGCTGACCATCGGGACCAAAGGTGCCATTCCCGCTCTTTCCGTCAAAGATATACAAGGCTGTGAGATCGCAAAAATCCGAGGTATTATTGACCGTGCAGATACTGTAGTAAAAGGCGGAAAAACCTATGTCAGCATTATTGACTATAAATCTTCGTCAAAGAACCTGGATGTGACCCTGGCAAAGGACGGGATCTCGCTACAGCCCCTGCTCTACTCTCATGCCCTTTGCAGTCAAATGGAAAACGCTGTCCCGGCAGCCATGTTTTATCTGCAAATGAATGATCCTATCATTTTAGAGCGGGATGTCCGCAAGGATCCGGATACTGCCATAGACATGAAAATGAAACCCAAGGGATGGATTGTGGATGATCCGGAAATTCTTAGCGCCTATGATCCAAGCAGCAGCAGTGTCTTTCTCCCCAAAGAGAAAACCACCTTTCTCTCACGAGAAGAACTGGAAACTCGAATGAAGGCCGCTAACCAAAAAATTCAGGAAACCGCTATGGATATTGCGAATGGGAAAATCGGAGCGCATCCCTATCAGCGTTCCGGCCATGACGCCTGTCAATACTGTACTTTTCACGGAATCTGTCAAAAGGACGGGTAATGATATGCCTGCAGCGCCATGCTCCAACAGCAAAAGGCGGAATGGGGTATCCCATTCCGCCTCAGACCGCTGACAAAGTCAAAGTCAGCGGTCATTTTTTTGTCAAAAGACTTCCAAAACTATGTGAAATATGGTATAATACCAGT
>CATVQN010000155.1 GCA_958346135.1 uncultured Eubacteriales bacterium
ATCCACAAATGCACCAAAGGAAGTCAGAGATTTTACTGTACCCGTATACTGTTTGCCAACCTCAGCCGATGCCCAGAATGCATCAGCAGCCTGTTCGCGTTCTTCCTTTGCAACGGACTTAATCGAGCCTACCACTCTCTGGCGTCCTCTTCTGTCAACGTCCATCTTAATAATTCTAAAGCGCTGTTCCGAATTGAGCAGTGTTCCCAAATCTGCCAAGAAACGCTCTGCGCACTCGGATGCCGGAATAAATACCCGAACGCCTTTGGCGATGGTAACCACACCGCCCCTTACCAGTTCTACAACACGGCCGGTAAGGATTTCCTTATTTTCAAATGCAGTACGAAGCTCTTCCATCCCCTTCACTGCATCGATTTTCTTTTTCGAAAGGGTCACAACCCCATCTCTGTCGTTGACGTGTACCACATAGACGTCAACCTCCTCGCCCAGCTTCACCAACTCGTTAATATCCGCTGCCGGATCATTAGTCAGCTCGTTGAGCGGAATCACACCGTCATACTTGCTGCCGATGTCAACCTGTACCTCTGTCGGGGTAATGCCGATTACTACACCCTTTACTACCTCACCTGAGTTGAGCGGCTTTAAAGTCTCTTCCAAAGCCTCTGCAAAGTTCATTTCATTGTTTTCCGCCATGGCCAAATAAACCTCCTTGATTACCGCCTCCGGCGTAGATGCCCCGGCAGTAATACCCACTTTAATTTTTTGATTTTTGGGAAGAATTCCCTGTAATATATATTTTTTTAATTCTTTACCATTTTCTACACACCAGGTATTTTTACAATATTCCCGGCACACATCCCGAAGCTTTTGTGTATTGGAGCTATTTTTACCCCCTACTACAATCATGCAATCGCTTTCCAAGGCCAATTGTGCCGCTGCCGCCTGGCGTTCTTCTGTTGCACTACATATTGTATCAAATATTTCTGCATTTGTAAAATGTTTTTTTAGTTTTTCCGAAATTTTTTTTAAAAAACTTTTACGAATGGTGGTCTGAGCCACAACAGTCAGCGGCGTTTCTGCTTTCAGAGCCAACACCTTTTCAACATCATCCTCACAGCCTACGATGATCGCAGAATTATCACACCAGCCGTCAATTCCTCTTACCTCCGGATGCTCACTGTCACCGCAGATCACAATCCGGCGGCCGCTTTGATATGCCTTTTCCACAATCTTATGGATTTTCTTCACATAGGGGCAGGTAGCATCCACGATCTGCGCACCGCAGTCCTCCAAATGCTCCTGCTGCGCTTTTGAAATTCCATGAGCCCGGATTATCATCTGCGTACCCGGGGAAATTTCATTCAACTCCTCCACTACCGGAGTCCCTCTTCGCCGAAGGTCCTCCGTCACATCCCGATTGTGAATCAACATCCCGTAACAAGCATGCTTTCCCGGCTTTTCGGCAAGCTCATAGGCAATTTTAACCGCCCGTGCCACGCCGAAACAAAACCCCGCCTTCTCAGCAATTTCGATTTTCATACGTCTTTACCTCCGCAAGTCCCGCAATCGCCGGCATAATTTGTTCGTCAGTAATTTTTTGCAGATCCTCCGCAGAAAGCTTTTTACCGAAATAATCCTCCATAGAAATTATTTTTCCAATCCGCACTGTAATTTTTCGGAAAAGCCTGTATTCTCCGCAAATACCCACGGGCAGAATATTCACGCCCGACTTGGCCGCAACCAATGCGGCTCCTTGCTTTCCACGGCGAAGAGAATTTGCATGGGATCGGCCGCCTTCCGGAAAAATAGCAACACACTCACCGCTCTCTAACATCTTCATAGCGGCGCGCAGCGCTCCGACATCGCTCTTTCCTCGCTTAATGGGAAAGGCACCCAGTGCTCGAATCAAATTTCCGAAGATACGGTTATGAAAAAGTTCTTCCTTTGCCATATACCGAAGGCGGAGCGGTATACACACCCCCAGCATCGGCGGATCTAAATTACTCTTATGATTGGCGCAGATCACACAGGCGCCCTCTTTGGGAAGATTCTCCAACCCCTCCACTCGAATCCGAAAACATAGGTGATAAAAACCTGTAACAACTTTTTTTGCAAAATCATAAAAATGCATATTCACACCCCGATTTCAGCAAGTTTTTTTCAGCCTTTGCGCCATTTCAGTGATGGTTCTGACTGTCTCCTTCAAGGTCATGCCGGTGCTGTCAACCAGTACGCTGTCCTCTGCGGCCATCAGGGGTGCAAAATCCCGGCCGGAATCGTTTTGATCCCGAAAATTCATATCCGCCAAAACCTCTTCCAACGTGGTCTTTACGCCTTTTTCCTGCAGCTCCAGAAACCGGCGTCTGGCTCGTTCCTCCGGCTCCGCCGTCAAAAAGATTTTCAACTGAGCATCCGGCAGGACATAGGTACCAATATCACGGCCGTCCATAATTACATCAGTCTGCTCTGCCAGGCTTCGCTGAAGCTCTACCAGTTTAAGTCGCACTGCCGGAATCACTGCCACATGCGAGGCAGCAACCGAAATCTCCGGCATCCGGATAGCGGTCGAAACGTTCTCGCCATTTAAAAATACCTGTTGCCCTTCATCGGTATGTGAAATACCGATTTCCACCTCATCCAAAATACCGGCCACACCATCGGCATCGGTAGTATCAATTCCCCGGCGCACCGACGCGAGACCAATGGCTCGGTACATGGCCCCCGTATCAATATATACAAATCCCAGAGCCCCGGCCACCGCCTTGGCAATAGTGCTTTTCCCGGCACCTGCCGGACCGTCAATCGCAATCTTCAAGGTTTCCACCATCATCCCTCCGAACTAATTTTTCTCCCAGCTCTGCGCCAGCGCTGCAACCTCTTCCGGAGTTTGCACTGTTTTAGTATATTCCATCCCCATTCTATGGGTAATCACAACAGGAATTTCGAGTTTTTCCGCAGCTGCAAGCTTGTCCGCAATCTCGCAGCTGCCATCACAGATCAGCATTTTTGCACCGATTTTTTCTGCCGCAGCCCGGACTGCCGAAATGCCGTCAATCCCGTCTGTCTCGATTACGTTGACCAAAGGGATCCCGAACTCCAGCGCCAGCTCCACATCAAAGCTGATACCGCGCAGAATCGGAGCAAAAAGCAGCTCCGGCTTTTCCACATATCCTGCAATGGCCCTTGCAGTCTCCGGCGCAGTGTACAAAAGAACAGTACCGAGCAGACTGTTTATCTGCTTGGCTGCCTCTGCATAAGAACAGGTCATCAATACCTGATGATAGTCCGTCTCCACCGCCGGAAGCCGCAAGTATTTCACATAGGGAATATGCAGGTTTTTACAAGCCTCCATTGCAGCCGCAGACTGAGCGGTACCTCCTAAGGCTACATCCACTACACCGCAAATGGACTCCTTTTGCAGCAAGTTCTCCATCGCCCGACCGTTTAGTCTGCCCACCACAGCATTGCCCCGGCCATAGGTTCCCGCTTCGGCAAAGGTGGCAAACACACAAAGATATGCAATATTTTCCTTTTCCAGCAGGGCGGAAAACGTCTTTGCCTCGTTTCCGCCGCCGGATAATACCAAAATCATGATTCTTCAGCCGTATTGGCCTCCACGGATGAAGGCTGGTTCTGCGTCGATTCTTCCTCGGCCTCCGTATTCACTTCCGCTTCCACCGTTTCAGCAAGCTCTGTACCGCAGCTGGGACAGAAGTTCACGCCTAAATCGCAAAAGCGACCACAGGAGGGACAATAGATTCCCTCAGGATTATTCTTCACATAACTCTCTTTGGCGCGAAGTGATTCAATTTTGGCAAGCTTTGCTTCCAGAATATCACACTTCATTTTGATGTCCTCAGGCAGTGTCGAATCGTTTCGCAAATTCTCATACACCTTTTTTCCGATTTCAGCGTACAGCTTTTTTACGTCCTGACCTAAATCATAAACACCGTATTTAATTTTAGAAATTTCTTTTAGCTCGTTTGCCTTCTTTTTGGCATGTGCTACCGTCTTTTCTACCTGACCCATACAATCCATTTT
>CATVQN010000156.1 GCA_958346135.1 uncultured Eubacteriales bacterium
AAGAAATCCTTCCCTGTTATGCAACAACCAACCAAAAACTTGCAAAATCCGTATTTTTAACACAGAACCGTAATTATCTCTTTTCGTATCTTTCATACGCAGCCTGGTAAATGCTTAAAACCTCATCAATACCAAGGCTCTTTAATCCTTCTTTAAACGCAGGATACTTTTCCATGGGTTCGATATTGCTGATAAATTTTAACACGCCCGTTTCAACATAGGTATCAATTTCCGTCTTAAGTTCAGCGATTCTGCTGCTTTCATCGCTGCTAAACGTAATCGGTGGAAGCATATGTTCCTTCGCATGAGTATCTCCCCAAACCTCGATCGACTTTTTCTGTGCCGGAAGAGCGGCAAACTGTTCCATATACCGGCCGTCTCTCACGGAAGGCGCAGCGCCGTTGGGATAGGTATAAATACCGATCATGTCGCTAAAGCTCTTGCCCTCCGGGTTGTTTGTGATAAGCTCTGTATACGTTGGATATCCGTCAATCATTTCATAGGACTCACCCTCGATACCAAAGCTAAAGAGCATCCGCCCCTCGTCACTGTAACCGTAATCCAAAAGCTTGTAGGCCGCGTCAAGATTTTTGCAATCCGGCGTTATGCAAGTGCTTCCAAAGGACATGTATTCGTTGATTCTGTGACCAAAGAACGGCTTTTCTCCTTTGACCTTCGTCGGGAACGGCGCCGGCTGGAGATTTGCATTGGGATCGATTTCTTCTAAAGCGGGCTGCCACTGACCGATTCCGCCGCCGGTGTTTCCGACCGCTGCGATCGAATCACCGTTCAACATATTCTGTTTTACGGTTTTGGAATCCACATTGGCAATGTTGATATCTATAAGGCCTTTTTGATACCAATCCGCCATCACCTTTACATACTCTTCCATTGCGTCCTCATTTGGCGCGTATTTGATTTTTCCGTTATCAACATAGTAGTTTGGCGCAAGGTCAAACGCAGACAGAAGCCAATAGGCAGACTGTGAGGAAGAATTGAGCGCTAAAGTGAACGGCGCCCTCAGCCCAAGCTCGTTCTTTGCCTTGGTTAAAACATTCGTCCATTCATCAATCGTCTCAGGCATCTGACAACCGATTTTATCAAGCATATCCTGACGGACAATAATACCCGTATAGGTCAGCAGATAATCGTCACCGTAGATATTCGGGAAACAATAGTATGTTCCGTCATCAAGCTTTACCTGTCTGTCAATGTCAGGATGTTCGGAAAGATACTTTTTAAGATTGGGCGCTCTGTCAAGGTCAAGCGGAATAATCACTTTGTCCTCTATCGCCTTTGACGCACCGCCCGGATAGCTTTCCGCAAACTGATACTGGATAATATCCGGCAGGTCGCCCGATGCAATCTTTAAATTAAGCTGCTCTGCCACCTGTCCGTTTACGGGATGAATAAAGTCAACATCGAGTCCAAGGTCTTCCAGCATCTTTTTGTACTGCGGAAGCTCACCCATTTTGTTTACGCCCGTAGAAACCTGATTTCCAAACTCAACCCAGTAAGTCAGCTTATTATCCGACGCCTCTTTGACTTCTTTTTTACCACACCCCGTTACAAGCATCAGCGCCGCTGTAACCAGTGCCATTGTTTTTACCAGCTTTTTCATCCTATTATCCTCCATTTTTATTTTGTCATGACATCATCTCTGATAAATGCATAAATCTTATTGGCAAGCATCGCATGTCCCGCACCGTTCGGATGAAGTCCGTCCGATAAATAATGATCTGCATTATATCTGTTAATTCCCGACTCTGCGTATGCGTCAAGGAAATAAACATTAGAGTACTCCTTCGCAACCGCTCCGATTGCTTTGCCATAGTCGGCTATCTTATATCCGATTCTGTTTTCCGTAACGTCCGCACAGTTATTGGGTACGCCATCCCATACATTTCGATAAAACGGAGCGATTGCAACAATTTTAATGTTGGGATTTGCCGCAGTCAGCGTTTCGATTGCGTATCGCAGACCGCCTGTAACCGTGGTAATATCCTTGGGGTTTCTGGGGTTTGCGATATCAACGCTTCCGGCCCAGTCATTGGTTCCGTACAAGATTGTTACAACATCGGTTTTGGTGATGTCCGCATTGTCCATTGCCGCAAATCTTTCTTCATTGATTGTAGAACCTGTGTAATTTGTTTTGATGTCTGCCGACGTCTTCTTTTTTGCCAAAACATCAGCAACACCGGATGCACAAACGTTGGTATCCCAAGCCATATCCGTGGACGAAACGCCGACATTGGTGACCTCGGCTCCCAGTGAAGCCAGGTACGAGGGATAAGTTTGATTGCTCATTCCCGTGATTGAGTCGCCGATGGTTATGATTTTTACACCGTCAAGCGCCCCGTTCCATTCCTGGTTTGTCTGGAGCGGCTCTAACGTGTCTCCATCAAAGATAAATGACTTGATCACAGAGTTTTCCGCCGTCTTTAAATCAACCGTTGCCTCGCCCGTGAATACGCCGTCCTCATTACGGAACGTACCTAAGCCGGCATTCAGAAGCACATTACCGTCGTATTGTGCTACAACAAGCATGTACGCGGGCATATCCTTGTATGCCTTACCGTAAACATGCGCCGTTGCCGAAGTCTCGTCCTTGGTATAATAAACGTCATCCAGTCTTACGCTCGCAAAGGCAAGTACATAATCCTTGGTATTACCGTTCTGCGCGGTTACTCTGATGTACATACCTTCTTTTGCCATAGCATTGCCGGCCACTTCTGTTCCGTCAGCTGCATACATTTTTACCGTTGCCGATGCAGGAACGCTTACCGTGCCCAATACCTGCGTTGCTGTCATTTGGTCAAAGCCACAGATTCCATTGCCGTTTTCTACGGGAAGTGTTGTCGTAAAGGAAATATCATCATCGTTTAAAGGCGTCACATTGATACTGAGATTTTCATAAATATCTCCTGTATAGCTCTTTGCCTTAATCACTGCGGTTTTTTCCTCACCAACCGCAAGTTTTTCCGCCCAGGTAACCTGATATGCATTGGTGACTCCCTTGATCTTTTCAATGACGGCAGCCTTACCGTCAACCTTAATCTCGGCCTCAGAAACAAACATCGGTATATTTGTTTTCAGTACAGCGCCGGACGTGGTAACCTGATCGAATTTAAGTGCAAAGGCCTGATCTGCTCCAACAATGGAAAGCTTGTCAAAGATCGGATGCTTTCTCCAGGCAATCAAGGAGCCGATACCCAGATTATTGATATCCGCACTGAATTCCTTTTCCTTCTTTAGCACGTCATCTTCATATACCGAAATCTTTTGGGCTGTTCTGTCAATGACCGCCGTGGTTCTGCCGCTATATCCTTTTGTGCCGTCTCCCGTAGTAAACTTGTTGTATCGGTCAGAAAAATTGATTACAATATAGTTATTACCGTAGGTTCCTGCTATGCCGTCAAATTCTAGAACAATCTTCTTTTGCGATAAGGGCTGGCTAAATTCCTTTCTTAGCCATAAATTTCCGTCACCGCCGGGTGCAATATTTCGAAATCCCAGCTTGCCGTTGTCCACACCGTACTCAACAACGCCCTTCTGCGGATCAAATGCGCCGTTTTTGGTTGACGCAGCATAACCGCCGGAAAAATAAACATCCGCCGTTAACTCTTGGCTTGCGATCGGGTCTGTCTCAAAATCCGAATGATAAATGTAGTCAGGCTCTGTCCATTCATTGGACACAAACGAAACCGTTTTTGATTTTACCACTGGCGTATCGTTAAATGCATTGGTCAGGCTAGCAATCAGCGTATGCTTGCCCGCCGGGAGCGTACTTGCAAAGGTTATATCATAAACGCAGGTGGTATTTGCCCGTTTGGTTATAACACCCGTTGTCCCGCCAACCGTTACGCTGGATTTGTCCGTATCAAGGAAGATCGGCATATTCGTTTTCAGTACTGCACCGGTCCTTGTAATATCCGTAATATCATAATTCAGTTTTCCGGTTGCATCGATCACCGCAAAGTGAT
>CATVQN010000157.1 GCA_958346135.1 uncultured Eubacteriales bacterium
GTGCTAGGGTTTGTACCGCAGATGCTGGTGCTGTTTCTGCTTCTTGCCTTTCTGGAAGCCTGCGGTTATATGTCGAGAATCGCCTTCGTGCTGGACCGGGTGTTCAGAAAATTCGGACTTTCCGGCAAATCCTTTATTCCGATGCTGATTGGAACAGGCTGCGGGGTTCCGGGTATCATGGCGTCAAGAACCATTGAAAATGGCCGCGACCGCAAAATGACCATTATGACAACAACCTTTATTCCGTGTGGGGCAAAAGTTCCGTTTATTGCGATGATAGCCGGTGCCGTTTTCGGCGGCTCGGCATGGGTTGCAACCTCGGCTTACTTTGTGGGAATGGCCGCCATTGTGATTTCGGGTATTATGCTGAAGAAGACAAGAATGTTCGCCGGAGATCCGGCGCCGTTCGTCATGGAGCTTCCCGCCTACCACTTGCCGACGGCCGGTAATGTTCTGCGTTCCATGTGGGAGCGTGGCTGGTCATTTATCAAAAAGGCGGGAACCATCATTTTGCTTTCCACCATCGCAGTTTGGTTTACCACCTATTTTGGATTTATAGACGGACACTTTACCATGCTTTCCGAGGAACAGGTGGATTCCAGTATCCTGGCTGTAATCGGCGGCGCTATTGCATGGATTTTCAGACCTCTCGGCTGGGGAACTTGGCAAGCGGCCGTTGCGTCTATTACAGGGCTCGTTGCAAAGGAGAATATTGTTGGCACAATGGGAATTCTCTATGGCGGAACCGGTACGGTATACGGGAATCTTGCGCAGGCGTTTACACAGCTCTCAGGATATTCCTTTCTGGTGTTTAACCTTTTGTGTGCACCGTGTTTTGCGGCAATCGGAGCCATTCGGCGTGAAATGAACAATGCAAAATGGACCTGGTTTGCCATTGGTTATCAGTGTTTCTTTGCCTATGCGGTTTCTTTGCTGATCTACCAGTTGGGAATGCTGTTTGCCGGCGCTGTCAATATAGTCGGCCTGATTGCAGCACTGCTTGTGCTGGCATGGATGCTGTATATGGTGTTTAAACCTTATCATCCGAGCTGCAAAGATCAAAGTAAGAGCATCATGTGCCACAGAAAGGGAGAATGGAACAATGCTTAGCTGGATCATAGAAAATATTGCAACAATCGTAATTGGTTTCCTGCTTCTTGTGATGATTGCGGCAGTGGTCAGAGGGATAGTCCGAAATAAAAAGCGGGGAAAGTCCTCCTGTGGCTGCGGCTGCAGCCGTTGTGCCATGGCAGAATACTGTCACAGTGAGAAACAGAAGAAACATGAATAAGGAATAAGCCCATCGGCTGAGCCGATGGGCTTATGTTATATTACGAGGGGTTTTCGATGGCCTCATACATGGTCTTGGCTGTATCCTTAAAGGCGGTGTCCTTTACCTCTAAAACCCGTACCGTAACGGGTTTTGCGCCGAACTGAATGGTGATAATATCGCCTTCCTTTACATCATAGGAGGCACGAGCCACTTTTCCGTTTACACTGATTCTGCCGCTGTCACAGGCTTCATTGGCAACGGTACGGCGTTTAATCAGCCGGGAAACTTTTAAATATTTATCTAGTCTCATTTGTTTCTCTCCTTTTCCTGTTCAAATTTTTCAAATTCCGAAATAAAATGCCGCAGATACCGGCTCAGAGCCAATTCCGGGTCAATCCCATGCCTTCGGCACTGGTCGGACACCCGAAACAGCAGAGCGCCCAGTCCCAATTCATCCATGGAAAAATCCTCGGCTGACGGCAGAGAAAATCCGGCCTTTTCCGCCTTCTTCTGTATTTTTTCTGCCCGCATCAATGCGGGAAGTGCGGGGGTAACCTCTCGCATTTCCTGTGCAATGGTTCCCTGGGATCGATCTTTGCGTTTGATTTCGTCCCAGTCAGAGGGAGCCGCTGCGGCTTCAAAAATGTGGGGATGCCGATGCATCATTTTCCGGCAGATGGCGGCTGTGACGTCATCTATGGTATATTCGCCGGTGTCGGTGCCGATCTGTGCGTGAAAGACCACCTGTAACAGCAGATCGCCGCTTTCGTCTGCAATTTTTTTAGGATCCTTGCTGTCAATGGCCTCTGCCAGCTCGTAGGCCTCTTCCACCACATGTTTTTTGATACTCTCATGGGTTTGCGCCTGATCCCAGGGACAGCCGCCGGGAGACCGGAGTGTCTGCATAATGGAAAGCAGGTCTTGAAAGGTGTATTTTTCCTGTTTCATAGGTTTTCTCCTGTGCAATTCTTACTTTAAGAGTTTTAGTTTGGTCAGAATATCGGCTATTTTTTCGCCTTTGGGCAGCCGCAAAATATCTTCACGGGCAACGGCTCTTACGCCAAAGACAGCAAACAAATAAACCAAAGCGCAGATGCCGATTTCTGCCACAATGCAGAGACGGCGGAGCCAAATGTTGACCGATGCATTCAAAAGGAATCCGGGGCCGGTCAGGAAAGTGCCCATTACAAAGCCAAGTGCACCCATAATCAGAGCCGCCAGGACGGGCTTAAAAATGAAATCGCTCCACCGGAACCGAATTTTGGCGTATTGAATAATATTGCGGATGTTCAGTACCGCAATGATGGTATAGCAGACAAAGGTGCCCACCGGGGCGCCGTCAATACCCAGATATGGGATGCAGAAAAAGTTTACCAAAACCTTGGCAAGACCCCCGATCACCATATTGATAACCGGCAGATAAACCTTGCCGTATGCCTGTAAAATCGCATTGGTAACCGAGACGACCGCTACAGGAATAATGGCAATTGCCAAAATAGCAAGAACGGACTGGGCGTTGGTATCACCGAATAATACAAACAGAACTTCTTTGGAAAGAGAGGAAATTCCCAAAGCGCAGGGGGCGGCAAACAGCATGGCAATCCGAATGGCACTCTCGGTGATACTGCCGGCCTCCATGGAATTTTTCTTGGTCAGTGAGGCGGAGATGGCCGGAACCACACTCATCCCCAGTGCAACGACCAGAGTCAGGGGAAGATTGAAAATGGTGAGAGCCTTTCCGGTGTACATTCCGTATAGGGTAGAGGCCTGATGCTGATAGAGCGCAAGACCCTGCCAGCCCTCCTCTGCCACCTGCTGGGCAAATTTGGTTCCTTCCCGAAACATAAAGGCATAGTGGTTTAAAACCTCCGGACGGGTTACCAGCCGGCGGGTAATGGTAGCCATATCAATCAGCGAGGTCAGGCTGGAAACCGAAGCACCGATGGTAATGGGAATAGCAATTAAGATCAGCTCTTTTAAAATGGTGCGTCTGGAGCGCAAAGGTATTGTCTGAGGAAGCCGAGCCTTCTTTTTTTTGGTGGCAAGATAGATGATACTGAGCAGCAAAAAGGAGAGAAAGGTACCTGTGGTGACGCCGGAAATTGCGCCGGCAGAGGCGTATACGGTACGCAGATTAGAGGATTGTACCTTGCGTGCGGCCCAGTCGAGACCGGTTTTCAAGCTGCCGTCAACGGTCATGTTCATAAACAGTCCGGCTGCCAGCATTCCGATTAAGAGCTTGGCTGCAGCCTCTATAACCTCGGAACAGGCAGTGGGGATCATGTTCTGCCGACCCTGGAAGTAGCCTCGGTAAACTGAGGCCAGAGATACAAAGAAAATGGCGGGAGAAATGGCCAAGATTCCAAGGGAAGATCCGGGAACGGAAACCAGGCGCTCCAGCTGATTCGGGAACAGATAAAGAAGAGCGGTTCCGAACAGGCCGATTACGGCTAAAAACCGAAAAGCGGTCTGGAAAATTCGACGGGCATCCTGCTCGTTATTCCGGGCGGTGCTTTCCGCTACCATTTTGGAGATAGCAATAGGAAAACCGGCAGTAGCAATCACAAACATAAAGGTGTAGATTTGGTATGCGATATTAAAATATCCCATGCCATCGTCACCAATCAAATAATTCAGGGGTATTTTAAAGAAAGCGCCGATTACCTTGACAATCAAATTGGCAATACCTAAGATCAAAGCCCCCTGAA
>CATVQN010000158.1 GCA_958346135.1 uncultured Eubacteriales bacterium
CTTCGCAAAGAGTATCCATAACGTGTGTTTATCACCAACCTATGGATTAAAATGATATATTGATAATAAGGAGGTTCTGCCATGAATCCTGCCGGTGCATCCTTAGACCACGGGGCGCCTGAGCCTTTGGCGTCATTTTTAATTTACATAGAGAGCATTCAGGGAAAATCCCGACAGACCGCCAATGAATATTTTTATGATTTACAGACGTTTTATCGATTCTTAAAAATCTATTTTCGTAAGGTTGATGCAAACACGGATTTTCATGAGATTTCCATTGATGACGTGGATCTCTCTATGCTGCGGGCGGTGACGCTTCAGACACTGTATGAATATATGAATTATTTAAACCGTGTTCGTGATAATACGGCCGGGACACGTGCACGCAAGGTTGCGTCTTTGAAATCGTTTTATAAATATTTGTACAGTAAGGCAAATTTAATTGACGAAAATCCCTCCGCTGAACTGGAATCGGTTAAGATTCCCAGGCATTTACCAAAGCACTTTACTCTGGAGGACAGCATTGCGCTTCTTTCGTCTGTGGACAACCGCAACGCACAGCGTGACTATTGCATCTTGACACTGTTTCTAAACTGCGGTCTGCGGCTGGCCGAATTGGTCAGCATCAACCTTACCGACATTCATGGTGACACATTGGTAGTAATTGGAAAAGGCGGCAAAGAGCGTACCATTTATCTCAATGAGGCGTGTTTATCAGCCATTGACGCCTATTTACCGTTTCGCAATCAGCAAACGCCGACTGCCGCAGATCGGAATGCTTTATTTTTATCCGAGCGCAACCACCGAATCAGCCGGCGAACCGTACAGCATATGGTAGAAAAATACGTTACAAAATTAGGACTTGACCCTCATAAATACACAACACACAAGCTGCGGCATACGGCCGCAACCCTGATGCACCAATCCGGTGTTGATATTCGTGTTCTCCAGGAGATTTTGGGACATAAACAGCTGTCAACCACAGAAATTTATACCCATATCAACAATGACCAAATGCGCAGTGCGGTTAGCAGTAACCCTCTTTCTTCCATTCATCCTCCTGCGCCAAAGGAATCTGAATAAAAAGTTTACCATAATATTATTATGGTAAACTTATATGCGATATTAAAGAGAAAAAACGACAGCATTTTCTCTGTCGCTTTTTGTTTTCGATTATTTATAATATAAGCACTGCCGTTTGATTACCCATTGATTTCGGTTCATTTTTCATTTTCTTTGATATGCACATCGAATTGGTTATACGGTATTGTAATTCCGTTTTTCTCCAGCGCATCTCGCACCTGTTCTGTTAAATCAAAATAAACCTTCCAGTAATCCGGCGTATTGCACCAGCTTCTTGTAATCACCTCAACCGCACTGTCTTGATAACGCATGACCCTTGCCATAGGTTCCTCCGGCTCTTTTAAAACCAATGGGTGCGCCAAAAGCACACCGCAAATAAGCTGTTTTGTTTTTTCAATATTCGCTTCATACGGAACCGAAAAGGTAATGTCAACACGCCGTCTGGGTTCTCTGGTATAGTTGATGATATGACTGTTAAGAAGCACGCCGTTGGGAATGCTTACCATTTTATTATCAATGGTTCTCACCGTAGTATGGAGCAAATCAACACGTACAACCGTTCCTTCATCTCCGCCGGCAGCAATGTAGTCACCGCTTAAAAACCGTGGTGAGAGCAGCAGCAAAATTCCTCCCGCAACGTTATTGAGCGAGTCCTTCAGCGCAACCGCAACCGCTACGGTTGCCGCAGAGAGTGCAGCAAGGATTCCGTTTGTAGAAACGCCAACGGAGTTCAATGCCGAAAGAATTACGAAAATATGCAGTACAATATTGGTCGTTTTTAAAAGAAATTCCGCCAGAGAATGATCCATTTTACTGCGGTGAAATGCCTTTTTAACAATTCTCATAATATAGACAATGATGAAATGACCGATCAGCAGAATCAGTCCCATTTTTATAAGGGGTCTGAGTACGTTCCAAGCATTTTCCCATGTAAACATTTTTTCCACCTCATTGAAAGGATATACTTTTGTCTTATTGTGCGGTCAAAGCAATAGTATTTAAGCGTCTTGTGTTGGAGATAGGCGTATTATCTTCCATACTGTTCCAAATAAAATATTTCGCCGAGTCGTTTGGCGTGCTGTTTGCAATGGCTACGGTTTTTCCGGCAGGAACCGATAATTCCGTTTTCGTGAAAGCACGCAATCTATCACCGTCATATTCACACGCCAGAAATAAACCTGAAAAATCTGTTTCGGTATTGTTAAAAACTACGGCGGAGACCTTGTCCTGCTCGGTTTCTACCGGTGATAGAAAATACCGTGTGCCCTCTAATAAATTTAGCATACAATTTTTTAGATTTAAGATTCCATAACCGTAATACACATCATAGCCCTCGGCGCCCTTGTCAACGGCAGAGACAGAAAGAAAGTTTTTGATCTGCTCTAAATTAAGCGCCTCGTCTGCACTCAGCATCATGGCAGCCGCCGCAGACACAAACGGCGTTGCGTAAGAGGTACCGTTGCCGGTGGTATAGCCTCCAAGATAGCTTGTGCTTTTTACCTGAACCCCCGGCGCAGTAATAAACACACTCTGATTATGCTGCGAGATGGAAGCTACCACACCGTTTTGATCCACAGCACCCACACCGATGACATTGTCATATGCGGCGGGATAAAACAGACTCGTATTTCCTGCATTGCCGACAGCGGCAACCACAATGATACCGTGATTTACGGCGTAATCAATTGCCTCCTTCAGCGCAGTTGAATTTTCGGTAAGACCAAAGCTCATATTGATAATATCACAGCCAAATTCGTCAACTGCTCCGTAAATTGCATTGCATATCACACTGAGCTTTGTCGTTTTCTCGTTAAAACACTTTAAAGGAACCAGCTTAGCCTTTGGCGCTGCGCCTATAATGCCTTTGTTGTCATCTGCTGCAGCGATAATACCGCTTACAAAGGTGCCGTGGCCATATGTATCATGGGTATCTGTTGTGTTGTTGATATAATCATAGCCTTCTAAAACATTGGCGTTTAATTCCTCATGCTCGGCAATGCCCGAATCAATTACGCCGATTTTGACGTTCTGCCCTTCGCAATTTAGCATATAAGGAAAGTCCGCCTGAAGCATGGAGAGATCCCATTTACTTTCATCATACTTCGGATCGTTTGCAGAATCAACGGAAGTGTCCTCCATCAGTTCTACCTCATAATCCTCTTCATACCATGCAATACGATTTTCCTTACACAATTCTTTCAAAGAAGCTTCGTTTACAACATCAAAAGAACCATTGCCGCTGTCTTCGTGCATCAGCGCAATGCCGGAGGGTTTATATTTTACAATATATTGTTTTTCGGGAATTTCCTCGGCATTGGCCACAGGAAATACCGAAAACAGCAGCATCAGTGCCGAAACAACAGCAAGCCCTCTTTTCCTCATGATTAAAACCTCTCTTTTGGATATTTACAATGACAACGCACTCTCGTTTGAATGAATGATATGGTTATTATATATCATTTTATTGATTTCGTAAAGTCTTTTCGGAAAATCCAGGACGTTTTTGCCGTTTTGATATACATAATTTGATGTACATAAATTGAAAAAAGCTCCGTCTCCCGTAGTTTTAACGGCAAGACGGAGCGTGGCTTCTATACATCATTATTTTTTATCGATTTCTTTTTCGCATTTCGGTTTTGATTCTGGTTTTCCGCAGTAATCGGCGTTTGACCGTGGCATTTTTTCATTCTTGCTATTTTATTATCAGGCTGGCTGTCCTTTGGCACCTCTCACACCTCCTAGCGCTTTGTGTTTGGGCCAAGCCCCTCTTTCTTTGCATTATGTTCCTGATTTTTCGTTTTTTCCATAGACTGATTTTCGTTACGGCGCTCCTGCTCCGCAGCGGAAATCTCGGTTTTGTTTTTCAATAAAAAATCC
>CATVQN010000159.1 GCA_958346135.1 uncultured Eubacteriales bacterium
TGTATATTTTGAAGATATGGGACCGATGGGAAGTATAGATGAAAAATTCTTTGTGATAGATGACGATACCATTGTTTTTTATGATACCAGTATGCAGGCGTTCAGAATATTAAAAAAGAATTAGGAGGAGAAATAGCATGAGTGAAAAAGCAAAATTATGCAGCAGTTGTTCCATAAAGGAAAGAGGAAAATGTGTTATATGCGGCAACCCCATTTTTGGAGAAGGCAAAATTGCCAGAATTTGTGATAGCTGCGGTATAGGTATGAAAAAGGACAATTGCATAATATGCAATAGACCAACCTTTGGAAAGGGTACGAATGCAAGAATATGTGAGCAATGCGCAATAGAAAAGCCGGAAAATATGTGCGTTTTATGTGGAAATCCGATATTCAGGTGATTTGCCAGCAGATTTGAAAACTACCTACAAAAACAAAGGCGTGTCTCGATGTAAGACACGCCTTTGTCATCTTATCAAAGCTTATTTCAGGTTGTTCTCCAGAATTTCCAGCTGCTTCTTGATTTCAGCGGGAAGTCTGTCGCCGAACTGTGCAAAATACTCTTTCTGGTTCTCTACATCCTCCATCCAGACTTCTTTATCCACGCTCAGCAGCTCTTTCAGCTGTGCATCGGTAACGTCCAGATCGGTAGTGTCGATCGCACCCTCCTTGGGCAGCAGGCCGATGGGGCTGTCTACCGATTCAGCCTTGCCTTCACAGCGATCCAGAATCCAGAGTAAAACTCTCATGTTGTCGCCAAATCCCGGCCACAGGAAGTTGCCGTCTTCGTCTTTTCTGAACCAGTTTACATGGAAGATTTTCGGAGCCTTTTCGGGGTCCATTTTCTTGCCCATTTCCAGCCAGTGGCCGAAGTAGTCAGCCATGTTGTAGCCGACAAAGGGCTTCATTGCCATGGGGTCACGTCTTACGACACCCACAGCGCCGGCAGCGGCTGCGGTGGTTTCAGAAGCCATGGTAGCGCCTACGAATACGCCGTGCTCCCAATCTCTTGCCTGGTAAACCAGCGGAGCGGTCTTAGCGCGGCGGCCGCCGAATACGATGGCAGAAATCGGAACACCCTGGGGATTCTCAAACTCAGAGGAAATGCAGGGGCAGTTGATTGCCGGAGCAGTGAATCTGGAGTTCGGATGCGCCAGCTTGCCCTCATAGGTCTTGCCGTTTACTTTCTTGCCGGTCCACTCGGTGCAGTCCTCAGGCGGGTTTTTATCCAAGCCTTCCCACCAAACAGTCATGTCCTCATTATTGATGGCAACGTTGGTGAAAATCGTGTTTTTCTTGGTGGATTCCAGTGCGTTAAAGTTGGTCTTTTCACTGGTTCCGGGTGCAACACCGAAGAAACCTGCCTCCGGGTTAATGGCGTACAGTCTGCCGTCCGGACCGATTCTCAGCCAGGCAATGTCATCGCCCACAGTCCATACCTTATAGCCTTTTTTCTTCAGGTATTCGGGAGGAATCAGCATAGCCAGGTTGGTCTTACCGCAGGCACTGGGGAAAGCAGCGGCAATATACTTCACCTCGCCCTGAGGATTCTCAAGACCTAAGATCAGCATATGCTCAGCCATCCAGCCCTCGTTTCTGCCCAGGTAGGAAGCAATTCTCAGTGCAAAGCATTTTTTGCCCAGCAGTACGTTACCGCCGTAAGCGGAGTTGACGGACATAATAGTGTTATCCTGAGGGAAGTGTACAATATAACGCTCATCCGGATTAACGTCCTTCTTTGCGTGGAGACACTTGGTAAAGTTATCACCGTCAATGATGTCCAAAACGGCATTTCCGATTCTGGTCATAATTGCCATATTCAAAACAACATAAATGCTATCGGTCAGCTCGATACCGATTTTGGAGAAAGGAGAGCCTACGGGACCCATGGAATAGGGGATGACATACATGGTTCTGCCCTTCATAGAGCCGGTGTACAGAGCCTTCAGCTTTGCATACATTTCGTCGGGTGCCATCCAGTTGTTAATGGGGCCGGCTTCCTCCTCGGTGGGGGTACAAATAAAGGTTCTGTCCTCAACCCGGGCAACATCGTTTTCTGCGGTTCTGTGATAATAACAGCCGGGCAGCTTCTCCTGATTCAGTTTGATCATCTCGCCGCTTGCTACGGCCTCTGCGCGAAGATCCTCCAGCTGTGCCTCGCTGCCGTCGATCCATATAACCTGATCCGGCTGACACATAGCCTTCATTTCTTCAAGCCAGTTTAAAACAAACTTATTTTCTGTCATGATATTTCCTCCTTATTAAAAAAATCAAATCCTCGCTAGGATATAATATACCCTAATTTCGCAATTTTTTCAATGTTTAATTTAGACAATTTTTTAACAAAGGTACTTTTCGGTTTGGTGGAGTTGACAAGGAACCCTATTTTATTGGTACAAAAGCGCAAAAGTGACGTTTTTCTGTACGAAGAAACTGAGTTGAAAGGGCGTTTTATGTGTATAAACAGCGGTTTTAGTATCAAAGAAAATCTTTATCGCAGCAGGTTGGAAAGCTGGGCAAACTGCTTTACCGTGAGACGTTCTCCACGAACCGCCGGATCCAGGTTAAGCGATGTAAGCGCCTTGGCAATCCGTTCCTTTTCCAGCGACAAATAGGGACTTTTTGACAAGGCATTCAGCAGGGTTTTCCGCCGCTGGCCAAAGGCGGATTTTACCACCTGAAAAAACAGTTTTTCGTCAGCTACCCGGACAGAGGGCACCGGCAGTACCTCCAGCTTTACAACAGAGGAGGCTACCTTGGGTTGAGGCATAAAGCAATGCGGTTCTGCCCTGCAAACCAGAGACGGCTTGGTATAATACTGTACCGCAACCGACAGAGCGCCGTATTCCTTTGTTCCGGCTTCGGCGGTAATGCGCTCTGCCACTTCCTTTTGCATCATCAAGGTCATAGAGGTAACGGGAAGATGGCTTTCCAAAAGTTCCATAATAATGGGAGTTGTGATGTAGTAGGGAAGGTTTGCGGCAACGCAGAAAGGGCGGCCGCCAAAAAGCTCTTCTGTCAGCGCCTTTAAATTCACTTCCATCACATCCTTGTGAATCAACGTGAAGTTTTGATATTCGGCCATGGTCTCTTTGAGAATCGGAATTAAAGCGCTGTCGATTTCAATGGCGGCGGCAAGACGGCAGCGTTCCGCAAGACAGCGGGTCAGCGTTCCGGCACCGGGACCGATTTCCAAGGCGCAGATATTTGCGTCCGGCACCGCTGCATCGACAATTTGATGCAGCACGGTTTCATCAATCAGAAAATTTTGACCCAGACTTTTGGAAAAGGTAAAGCCGTGGCGGTTTAGCAGTGCTTTCAGTTCGGATGGATGTGTCAGGTTCATAATCCTATTCTCCTGTTTTGCGTATTTTTATTTTCTGCGCATATTTTAGCATAATCTGCATAAACTTGTAAAGAGGCATTTAAGGATCAGCAGAAGACACTCCGCATGTGAAATGTTGTATCGATGCATTGAAATTTTAGCACAATTGATGCATTGAAGTAAAAAAAGGGGTTGACATCCTTTTTATAATGTGATACAATAAATAAGCTGTAAAGAGTTACCAACACGCCGGAGTGGCGGAACTGGCAGACGCCCGGGACTTAAAATCCCGTGGGAATTTTCTCCCGTACCGGTTCGATTCCGGTCTCCGGCACCAAAGCTTGGTATAGGAGTTGAAGAAATAAAAATACTCTTTGCGGAGAAAATACAATATCGCGGGGTGGAGCAGTTCGGTAGCTCGTCGGGCTCATAACCCGAAGGTCGCAGGTTCAAATCCTGCCCCCGCAACCACATTAAAATCCCATAAACACTGTGTTTGTGGGGTTTTTGCTTTTTGGGCTCTATAAATATCGTTCATTATTAACGTAAAATTATTTTCTATTGGAGAACGCTTTATAAAAAATAAGGTGTTCTCTTTTTTATACTATCTCACATAGGAGACATGTTTTATGTC
>CATVQN010000160.1 GCA_958346135.1 uncultured Eubacteriales bacterium
GTATACCATAAAAAAACGCAATTGTAAACCTTATTTTATAATAAAGTTTACAATTGCGAAATTATTTTGAAAGGACAGGAGAAATACACAGCCCAGTTCCGTATTTTTCTTCAAAATACCGTGCGTTGCAGCGTTGGTGTCCTATTGCTTTTGACACCTCACAAGAGGGTACCTGCACTCGTAATATGGCGGGTCTTTGCTCGGCAAGCCACTGTTTCTCCAGTCTGTCACGCCAAATTCGGCTCTCCACCAGCTCACCGAAGGCCGGATGAAAGGGACCGGCCGAAATTACACCCGGTTTTTGAATATCTTCGCCGGCGTGCAGTCCCAGGCGAATCACCGGTATATTTTGTTTACGAAACAGCAGGAGAATTTCCTTTGCCGTCTCTACCGCTTGCTCCAGAGATTGTGGTATGTAATGTCCCTGTCGATAGAGCCTGTCCAATATAGTCTCCTTCAATACCACAGTAGGATAAATACGGACACAGTCCGGTGCAAGCCCTATAAAATCCTCTGCAGTTTTTAAATCAGCCCTAGTATCTGCACCGTACATGCCGGTCATCATCTGAAGGCCAACTTTAATTCCGCTCTTTCGTATCTGGGTAACTGCCGCACAGGTATCGGAAAAGGTATGTAGACGGCGGTTACACTTTAATACCGCATCGGAAGAACTTTGTGCACCCAGTTCTATCAATGTCACGCCCCAACACCGGGCGAGACTTAAAACCTCTGGATTGATATAGTCCGGCCGGGTAGACAGCCTGATACCATCAATTTCCTTTTGATACACAGACGCCGCACGATAAAATTCCTCTTGCAGAGAAAGCGGCAGACCGGTAAAGCTGCCCCCGAAAAATGCGGCCTCCACATGCTTTTCTCCCGGAGGAAGATAATCCAGATGTTTCCCTATCAGTTCAGTCACCGACTCCGGCCGCACTGAGCTTTCCAGTCCGGTAATCTTTCTTTGATTGCAGAAAATACAGTCATTGGGACAGCCTTCATGAGGAATAAAAATCGGGATATTATAATGTTTCATAGTCTTGAAAATGCATCCTTGGCAGCCTGCTGCTCCGCTTCCTTCCGACTGCCACCAACACCGGTGCCGATGATCTTGCCGCCGTAAACCGCTTCCGTCTTAAAGGTGGGAGCATGATCCGGGCCCCTGCGCTCCGTCAAACGATAGGTGACGACCTGTGTTCCCTTATCGCGTTTTTGAAAATATGTCTGCAGTTCGGATTTATAGTTAGTAAAATCAAGCTTGGAAGAATCTAAAATGGTCTGACGGAGATTCTCCATGACCCATTTACGGCAGGGCTCCAGCCCGCCGTCGAGATACATGGCACCCAGTACGGCCTCAAAGGTATCTGCCAAAATGGAATCCTTATTCTTACCGTCACAGACCGTTTCGGATTTTCCGAAACGAATACCGCTGCCCAAATCTAATTTTCTGGCAGCGGCCGCAAGGGATTTCTCACAAACCGCTGCCGCCCGAATTTCCGTCAATCTTCCCTCGTCCATCGAACGGAATTCCCGAAAGATATATTCCGCCACAATCAGGGATAAAATACTGTCCCCTAAAAACTCCAGCCGCTGATTACTCTGAATCCCCTGCTCGTTCGCCAGAGAAATATGGGTCAGTGCCGTTTCCAGCAGCTTGCCGTTTTGAAACTGATAACCTAAATTCATAAAATCGCCTCTTCTTTGCTCTGTCTATTTCCCATTATATACAGAAAAACGCCGTTCTTCCCTATGGGAAAACCGGCGTTTCTATCCTTTTTATTCGTGGAATTTTCTCAATACAATTGACGCATTGTGACCGCCAAATCCCAGCGAATTGGAAATGGCATACTCAATATTTGCCTCGCGTCCCCGGTTCACCACATAATCTAAATCACATTCCGGATCCGGCGTGCGATAGTTGATGGTAGCCGGTAAAAATCCATCCTCAATTGCCAAAGCAGTAATAATTCCCTCTACACCGCCGGCCGCACCCAGCATATGTCCGGTCATGGACTTGGTGGAGCTGACCGCCATTTTATAAGCATGGTCGCCAAATACCGTCTTAATTGCCGCGGTCTCAAACTTATCATTATAGGGCGTCGAGGTACCGTGGGCATTGATATAATCCACATCCTCCGGTAAAATTCCTGCATCTTTCACTGCCGCCGCCATGCAACGGGCCCCTCCCTCACCGTCCGGCGCAGGCGCCGTCATGTGGTATGCATCGTTTGTGGAGCCATAGCCTACCACCTCGGCAATGATGTGCGCACCTCGTGCCTTTGCATGCTCCAGTTCCTCCAGCAGCAAAATACCGGAGCCTTCTCCCATCACAAAGCCATCTCGATCCAAATCAAATGGGCAGCACGCTCCTTTGGGATCATCATTACGGGTGCTCAGGGCCTTCATAGAAGAGAATCCCGCCAGGGAAAGTTCATTCACTGTAGCCTCTGCACCTCCGGTAAGAATCAAATCCGCATCACCCCGTCCGATGGCTAAATACGCCTGTCCGATGGCATCCGTTCCTGAAGCACAGGCAGAAACCGTGGTCAGATTCACACCCTTGCATTGAAATGCAATCGCCATCTGTCCAACTGCCATGTTGGAAATCATCATAGGAATCATAAATGGACTCACCTTTCCGGGTCCCTTTTCTAAAAGACGGGTATGCTGTTCACAAAGGGTTGAAATTCCACCGATGCCGCTGCCAAGAATACAGCCGAAGCGCTCCGGATCCACATCCTTTTCTATATCCAATCCGGCGTCCTCTATCGCAAGCCTTCCCCCGGCGATCGCATACTGCACAAACAGATCCATCCGCTTTGCCTCTCGCTTGTCCATATATTTCGTTGCGTCAAAATCCTTTACCTCGGCTGCAATCTGGCATGCAAATTCCGAAGGATCAAAACGGGTAATCCGATCAATGCCGCAAACGCCGTCCTTCACATTCTTCCACAGCTCGTCCTTCCCGGTACCGATTGGCGTAACCGCACCCACACCTGTGATTACAACTCTCTTCATATATCCTAACCTCCTGTTGTTTCTTCGACAAGATTCTATGGAACCCTGCAACCGACAAACGCAATTGCAGAATTCTGTAAAACCTCGTTACTGTGCGGGAGAGAATCCCGCACAGTAACCAAAGCAGACCTTACTGCTTATCCTTGATGTACTCAACTGCATCGCCGACGGTGCTGATTTTTTCCGCATCCTCGTCCGGAATCTCAATATCAAATTCCTCCTCAAGCGCCATCATCAGTTCTACGATATCCAGAGAGTCCGCCTCTAAATCGTTGATGAAGGAAGCATCCATCGTTACTGCATCCTCATCGGCACCCAGCTGTTCTACCGTAATTTCCTTTACTCTTTCAAAAATATCCATTTTTAATCCTCCTTGTTCTCTTTTAAAATATAATGGATTATTTCTTTTCCGATTGATTGATTAAGGACTTGCAAAACAAATCCCATAAGACTATATCACATAACAAGGCCGCCGTCAACATTTATTACCTGTCCTGTAATATATTTTGCCTTTTCGCTGGCCAAAAAGACCGCCAGATTTGCAATATCCTCTACCTGTCCGAACCGTTTGAGCGGAATTGACTCCAAATACCCGTTTCGGACCTCTTCCTTAAGCTTATCCGTCATGGCCGTCTGGATAAATCCGGGAGCAATCGCATTGCAGCGGATATTCCAGTGGGCAAGCTCCCGTGCCACGGATTTGGTCAAACCGATCAAGCCCGCCTTGGATGCGGAATAGTTGGCCTGACCTGGATTTCCCATAATACCGGAAACGGATGCCATATTGATAATCACACCACCGCGCTGTTTCATCAATATTTTGGACGCCGCCTTAATGACCTGAAACGCCCCCTTTAGGTTAACGGCCAGCACGCTATCCCATTCTGCCTCACTCATACGCATAATCAAATTATCCCGAGTAATACCGGCATTGT
>CATVQN010000161.1 GCA_958346135.1 uncultured Eubacteriales bacterium
TCTCATCGTGCTACAATAGAAATAGAATTGGTAACAACAAGCAGGAAGGAACGGGATAAAACCATGAGAAAACTACTTCCCTATCTGCGTGACTATAAGATGGAAAGTCTGCTGGGTCCCCTTTTTAAATTGCTGGAGGTCTGTTTTGAGCTGATTGTTCCGCTGATTATGGCCTCCATGATCGATGTGGGAATCCAAAATCGGGATAAGACCTATATTCTGCAAATGGGCGGCGTCTTGGTGCTTCTCGGCATATTGGGACTCGCCAGTGCCCTGACCGCCCAGTATTTTGCCGCCAAAGCCGCTTATGGCTTCGGCACCGCACTGCGCCGGGATATGTTTGCACACATTAACCGCCTCTCCTTTACAGAGCTGGATCAGTTGGGAACCGCATCTTTAATCACCCGAATCACCGGGGACATTAACCAGGCACAGGCCGGGGTCAACATGCTGCTTCGGCTGTTTATGCGTTCACCCTTTATTGTGATCGGCGCCCTGGTACTGGCCTTCACCATCAACGCCAAAATTGCCTGGATTTTTGCCGCTGCCGCAGCAGCGCTGGGACTGGTCATCTACCTGATTATGGCGGCCGGCATGCCAATTTACCAAAAGGGGCAAAGGCAGCTAGACAGGCTCTCCCTGATTACCCGTGAAAATCTCACCGGTATCCGGGTAATCCGCGCCTTTTCCCGCCAGGAGGATGAAAAAAAGGATTTTACCCACGCCTCCCTCATTCTGCGGGGATTTCAGCTTCTGGCAAGCCGAATTTCGGCGCTGATGAATCCACTGACCTATGTTTTGGTCAATGGCGCCATTATTCTGATTATCTGGCAGGGCGCCGGTATGACCGACCGGGGAATTCTCACCCAGGGCGAGGTCATTGCCCTGGTCAATTACATGACGCAAATTCTGCTGGCTCTGATTGCACTGGCACAGCTGATAGTCACCCTGACCCGAGCCGCCGCCTCTACAGTGCGGATTAACGAAGTCTTTGCGGTTACCCCCTCCATGGACGACAGCGGCACAGAGCCGCAAGCCCCGATTCCCGGCGCGCCCAAGGTTCAAATGGAGAACGTCTGTTTCTCCTATGCCGGCGCCTCGGAAACTGCGCTGGAAAATATCAGCTTTTCCGTCATGCCCGGCGAAACCATCGGCATTATCGGCGGTACCGGAGCGGGAAAATCCACCCTGGTCAATCTCCTGCCCCGCTTTTATGATGTGTCCTCCGGCCAAATCTCCATTGACGGCGTGGATATACACCGATACCCTTTTTCTCAGCTTCGCGAAAAAATAGGCATGGTTCCCCAACGTGCAGTTTTGTTTCGGGGTACCATTCGTGAAAATATGCAGTGGCGAAAAAAGGATGCCACCGATGAGGAAATCTACCATGCCTTGGATATTGCCCAGGCACGGGAAATTGTAGACGGCAAGGACGGCGGTCTGGACGCTCCGGTTTCCCAAGGCGGAAAAAACTTCTCCGGAGGCCAACGGCAGCGGCTCACCATTGCCCGAGCTTTGGTAGGAAATCCGGAAATCCTAATCTTGGACGACAGCGCCTCAGCGCTGGATTTTGCCACCGATGCAAGGCTGCGCAAAGCACTTGCGCAGCAGACAAAAGGTATGACCGTGTTTATCGTCTCACAGCGTGTCTCGTCTTTGCGCCATGCTGACCGGATTCTGGTTTTGGACGATGGACGTCCGGCCGGACTCGGCACCCATCAGGAGCTTTATGACAACTGCGAGGTCTATCGTGAAATCTGTCTTTCCCAGCTTTCCAAGGAGGAGGTGCACCGGTCATGATAAAACCCGAACAACAACAGCGCAAGGACACCGTAAAACAAGTGCTTCTCCTGCTTCGTCCCTACACCGGCCGGCTGATTCTTTCTTTGGCGCTGGCGGCAGCAACCGTATTTTTTACCTTGTATGTCCCGGTGCTGACCGGAGATGCCATTGACTTCATCATAGGCCCCGGACAGGTGGACTTTTCCGGTTTAATCCCCATCCTGCTGCGCATCGGAATTGCGGCGGCGCTGACCGCCGTCACCCAATGGCTGATGACGCTGGCACACAATCGGATCACCTATGATGTGGTACACCAAATGCGCACCCGTGCCTTTGACAAGCTGCAGCAGCTTCCGCTGCGCTATACCGACAGCCATCAGACGGGGGACATAATCAGCCGCATCACCACAGATGTGGACCAGTTTTCCGACGGACTGCTCATGGGATTTTCTCAGCTGTTTACCGGAATCATCACCATTTTGGGAACTCTTGGCTTCATGCTTTCGGTCAATGTTTGGATCTCTGCGGCAGTGGTACTGATTACGCCCCTTTCCCTGTTTGTGGCCTCCTCGATTGCCAAGCACACCTTCCATATGTTTGGCCGCCAGTCCGAGATACGGGGCGAAATGACCTCCCTGGTAGAGGAAATGGTGGGCAGTGCTAAGGTGGTAAAGGCTTTTGGCTACGAAAACGAGGCAGAGCTCCGCATGGAGGAAATCAACCAGCGGCTGCGCAAATATGGCCAAAAGGCGGTGTTTTTTTCCTCTCTCACCAATCCCAGTACCCGATTTGTCAATGGTCTGGTCTATGCGGCGGTGGGTGTTGTGGGCGCCTTCGCCGCAGTCAGCGGCCGTATCTCTGTCGGACAGCTCTCCTGCTTTTTAACCTATGCCAATCAATATACCAAGCCCTTTAACGAGATTTCCGGCGTGGTGACCGAGCTGCAAAATGCACTGGCCTCAGCACAGAGGGTCTTTGATTTGTTAAACGCCGAGCCGGAAACCCCGGACGCCCCTGATGCCAGGGTATTGACAAATCCGGACGGAACCGTAACACTCTCTCATGTCTTCTTTTCCTATCAGCCGGAGCATCCGCTGATTGAGGACTTGAATCTTTCGGTTTGCAGGGGTCAGCGAATTGCCATTGTGGGACCTACCGGCTGCGGAAAGACAACCCTAATCAATCTTTTGATGCGGTTTTATGATACGGATCGGGGCGAAATCCGAGTCAGTCAGATTCCCATTGGTAAAATCACCCGAAAGAGTCTGCGGGAAAATTACGGAATGGTTTTGCAGGATACCTGGCTAAAAACCGGAACCATTCGTGAAAACATTGCCTACGGCAAACCGGATGCCACCGAAGAGGAGGTTATCGCCGCCGCCAAAGCGGCGCACGCACACCGGTTTATCCGGCAGATGCCCAAGGGTTATGACACCCTCGTCTCTGAAAGCGGCGAAAATATCTCCCAGGGTCAAAAACAGCTGCTCTGCATCGCCCGGGTGATTCTCTGTCTGCCACAGATGCTGATTTTAGATGAAGCCACTTCCTCTATCGACACCCGTACCGAAATTCGGATTCAAAAGGCTTTTCACAAAATGATGGAGGGACGCACCAGCTTTATTGTAGCGCACAGGCTCTCTACGATCCAGGAGGCAGATGTCATTTTGGTCATGAAGGACGGCCATATTATTGAACAGGGAAACCACCGGCAGCTTTTAGAAAAGGGCGGCTTTTATGCCACGCTTTACAATAGCCAGTTCGCCGAAACCTGATTTTTCATTCTTGCATAGTTTTTCGTTTCAGGTACAGACTAATGATAGATTGGACTGTATCGGAGGTAGCTTTATGCAAGAAAAACAAAAAGGTGAAAAAAAGATATTATGGTACACATTAGCACTGATGGCCTTCTCCACCGTGTGGGGGTTTGGGAACGTCATTAACGGCTTTGCTTCTTATGACGGTCTGCATTCTATCTTTCCGTGGATTCTGGTGTTTGTGCTGTATTTTGTTCCCTATGCACTCATGGTAGGTGAACTGGGTTCTGCCTTTCAGAATACAGAGGGCGGTGTCAGTGCATGGATTCACGAAACCATCGGACCTAAAATGGCATTTTATGCCGGCTGGACCTACTGGGTCGTGCATATGCCCAGTATCTAACAAAAGAC
>CATVQN010000162.1 GCA_958346135.1 uncultured Eubacteriales bacterium
ACCATGCAGAGTCTTTGCTGATTATCGGAACCAGCGAAAAAATGGTTAATAAGATTGCGGCGGCTCTGGGGGTTGCGCCCATTGACCGTATCATTCCCATTGAGGAGGTTACCACCGACGACGAGCGCCGGCTTGCAGGTGAAATGCGGAATAAACAGGGAAAGCATGTGATTCCCGTCCCCACCTTTGAACTGAAACGTCAGTTTTCCGGCTATTTGATTGATCCTCTGACGCTGCTGTTTAAAAAGAAGGATCAAACCATTGTAGAGGAAAAAACAGTGGTGCGTCCGGCGTATAGCTATCTTGGGGAATATAAAATTTCGCCAAAGGCTATTTCGGATATCTGTACCTATGAGATTATGCGTTTTCCCTCGGTCCATAAAATCTTGAAAATCAAAAATTCCACCACGCCGGGGGGAAGGCTGATGCTGGATATTGATGTTTCGCTGTATTTTCCCTGTCGGGTTTCCCAACAGGGGGAATTGATTTCAGAGCGTGTCCGGCAGGCTATTGAACAGTTTACTGCCATTACGGTGCGCTGGGTGCATATCAATGTTAAGAATTTGCAGATGAAGTAGGAGAGTTATCATGATTGATCTGCGCAAATACGGAATGGATCCGGAGGCAACCTTTTCGTGCGGCCAGTGTTTTCGCTGGCAGCCGACTGCTGACGGCGGTTATGTGGGGGTTGTAGGCAAACGGGTGGGAAGAATTAGGAATGGTGTCCTGCACTGCCCTTTGGAGGATCTTTCGTTTTGGCAGCGGTATTTCCGCCTGGAATTGGATTATGCGGCTTTGCGCCGGGATTTGATCAAAAGAGATCCCAAGCTTGCCGTTTGTGCAGAGTACGGCGGCGGTATCCGCCTTCTTCACCAGGAACTGTGGGAAATAACGGCCTCCTTTATCATTTCCGCTAACAACAATATCCCCAGAATCCGCAGAATTATTGATACGCTCTGCACTCTGTACGGAGATACCATCGAGGATGCCGGAGAACGGTTTTATACCTTTCCTTCCCCAAAGCGGCTGGCGGGACTTCCCCGTGAGGCGCTGGCACCCTTAAGGGCCGGTTACCGGGATTTGTATCTTTTGGATGCCGCCCGGCAGTTTGCAGACGGCCGGATTGCAGAGCAGAGCATCTCAAAGCTGTCTACCCGGGAGGCCGGAGAAAAGCTGATGTCCATTCGTGGAGTCGGCCGTAAGGTTGCCGATTGTATTTTACTGTTCGGTCTTGGGAGGTACGAGGTTTTTCCGCGGGATGTATGGATTAACCGGGTTATGCGTCAGATTTACGGAATTTCCGAAAAGGACTGCGAGACCTTTGCAACAGAGACTTACGGACCGCTGGCGGGACTTGCACAGCAATATCTGTTTTACTATTACCGTGATCACTTAAAAGTAGGAATGAGTTTATGATTACACGAAGTCACACGTGGGCGGGCTTTCAATGTCCCGTTTGCGGAAAGATACAAATACAAAGATTGTCCGCCTTTGACTTTTCCGGCAAGGGGGAAAAAACCATACTGTGTGACCATTGCTGTCAGGCATTTGCCGGTATGATGCATCCGGAGGGGGAGAGCAGCTATCAGCTGCAGATTGCCTGTTTGGACTGTGCCGGAGCGCATTCGTTTTCGATAAAGCGGGGCACCTTTTGGCTTTCCGGACTGCGTGAGTTTCAGTGTCCCAATACCGGAGAGACCATATTGGTGATTGGCGAACGGCCGAAGGTGGAAAGCTTTTTAGAAGAGCTTTTTTCTCCTGAGGACGACTTTGAAGATGAGGAACCGGAGTTTGAATCCGCATCTGCCATGATGCAGTTCATTGCGGCGGTGGAGCATATTAAGACGCTGGGTGACAGGGGAAAGCTAAGCTGTGTATGCGGCAATCCCCAAATTCAGCTTCAGATGGAGGATGGCGAGCTGGTGTTTTTATGCACCCATTGCGGCAGAAGTCTGCGAATGGATATTTCAAATTCGGATAAACTGAAAAAAGTCCAGAGCTTGGAGAATATCCATCTCACCTAAATGATAAAAACGGGGATTTGCTCCGATCCATCATAATATATAAAATAAATCAAATACTATATATAAAACGGAGGTAACGTAAATGTTAGTAACAGGAAAAGAAATTTTGGATCATGCGCACAAAAACGGCTATGCAGTCGGTGCATTCAACGTAGTCAACATGGAGATGCTCCAGGCGGTTGTTACGGCGGCCGAAGAGGAAAAGGCTCCGGTGTTTGTACAAACTACCGAGGGTGCTCTGTCCTATGCAGGAATTGAATATCTTTCCGCAATGGTTCGCTATGCAGCGGAGAGTGTCAGCGTTCCGGTGGCATTCCACCTGGATCACGGCGGCAGCTTTGAAACCGCAGTAAAATGTATTAGAAACGGCTGGTCATCCGTGATGATTGACGGTTCTCATCATCCGCTGGAGGGCAATATTGACGTAACCCGCCGGGTAGTGGATGTTGCCCATGCCTGTGGTGTATCCGTTGAGGCAGAGCTGGGACGTCTGGGCGGTGTAGAGGATAATATCAGTGTTGATGAAAAGGACGCTATGTATACCGATCCGGCAGAGGCCAGACAGTTCGTTGAGGCTACGGGAGTGGATTATCTGGCAATTGCCATCGGAACTGCACACGGCAAGTATAAAGGTGTTCCAAAGCTGGACTTTGACCGTCTGGATACGATTAAGAAGGACTTAAATATGCCGATTGTGCTGCACGGGGCATCCGGGGTAGACAATGACAGCATCAAGAAGGCGATTTCTCTGGGTATTAACAAGATTAACATTGATACCGAGCTGCGCTGTGCTTATACAGACAAAATTCGTGAAATCCTGGGTGAGCAGCCGGATCTGTTTGATCTGAGAAAGTATATTGGCCCGGCTCGGGAAAACGTAAAAGCAAAGGTGATTGAGAAAATTCGTTTGTTTGGTGCAAACGGCAAAGCGTAACTGTTTTAAGGTGAAAAGAGCATAGTTAAACGATGAAAGAAAAATGACCCCATGAACAGGGGTCATTTTTATATGCAGAAACGAAGTGGATAAGCAGAGCCTAGTGGACAACCACACTGGCGCCGGTTATCACAAAATACAGGATGACTAAAATACCTACGGCAATACGGTAATATCCAAAGGCCTTAAAGTCGTGGTTTCGGATATACCCCATCAGGAATTTAATGGCTCCGATGGAAACCAGATAGGCCACTGCCATCCCGATGAGCAGAATTATGATTTGCTCCCCGGAAAAGCCGGCGCTGCTTTCCATAAAAAACTTTACAATTTTCAGCAGACTTGCGCCGAACATGACCGGAATCGCCAGGAAGAAGGAAAATTCCGCTGCCACAAACCGTGAGGTACCCAGAATGACGGCACCCAAAATCGTAGAACCGGAACGGGAGGTTCCGGGAATCAGTGACAGCACCTGAAAGGCACCGATGAGCAAAGCGGTTTTATAGCTTAAAGCGTCAATGGATTCAATCTTCGGCGTTTTATGCATATTTTCGATTACAATGAACAAAATACCATATACGATTAAAGTACCGGCAACTACCCATGCGTTATAGGTGTATCGGTTGATGAGATCGTCAAAGAGCAGGCCGATTACTGCCGCCGGAATACAGGCGACAAGAACCTTAAACCACATATTCCAGGTGTCGGTGCGCTCTGTTTTGGTTTTTTTGGGCGAAAACGGATTCAGCTTGTGAAAGTACAGGGTCACAACGGCCAAAATCGAACCGAACTGGATCACCACCAGAAAAAGATTGATAAAATCGGCGCTCTGGTGCAGCGGCATAAACTGATCTACCAGAATCATATGCCCGGTGCTGCTGATGGGAAGCCATTCGGTAATTCCCTGTACAATGCCCAAAACAATGGCTTTTAAAATTTCAATCAAAAACAAGATTCTCACTCCTATCGTTTTATTTTATGCG
>CATVQN010000163.1 GCA_958346135.1 uncultured Eubacteriales bacterium
CAGCAGCAAAGTCATAGTCATAGGATACATTTTGAATAATTGCATCATGAATATATAAAAGCTGCTCAATGGGATCGCTGATTTTTTTTGCGGCGCTGACATAGACTGCTGATTTTTCAGAAAGTGTTG
The DNA here is from genome assembly GCA_958346135.1 of uncultured Eubacteriales bacterium. Lineage (GTDB taxonomy): Bacteria > Bacillota > Clostridia > Monoglobales > Monoglobaceae > Ructibacterium. Next base: position 130 of record CATVQN010000163.1, read on the forward strand.
CCCTAGCCGCCTCGTCTGCCTCCTTGTTTTCCATCAGGTATCCGGGGGAGAGAGAGGCTGTTTGGCGGCTGATGGAATATACTTTACACTCAGTTCTCAGCAGCAGCTCCGGATGGGTCATGGCAAAGCGAAAATAGATTTTTTCAATGTCATCTTCGTGAATTTTATATTCCGAAATATCAATTGATTCAACGTGATTAAGACAGCCCGCCTCTAAAACCTTAAAGAGCTCTTCCTCGTCATACTCCGACAACAGCGCCGGGGTGTCAGAGCCCGGGTCTGAATCGGGAATTTCTATAATTTCGCCCTTTTGCAGTACGCCGCCGGACGGAAGCGGAGCCGTACGGTCAACCCGTTTGATGGGGGGTTCCTCCTGGGCAGAGACCCCGGTGGCAGACAGTGTAAAAATCAGTAGAATGATAAGACTAAAAGATATCCATTTTCGCAGCATTTCAGATTCCTCCCTAAAAAGATAGATAATTTTATTTTATAACATGAAGATAGGTTCTGTCAAGGGTTTTAATGAGGGGAAAACAGCCGGAAAAGCGGAACGTAAATAAAAAAGACAGGCACCCAAACCGCCAAGCGGCATAGCATGAGAATAGGGAAAAGAGAGGGGGCGGAGGAATGCCGGTTTTTGTGCGAAAACTGCGTTATCGGTTCCGTGCACGGCCAAGACATCGGCATAGGTATCTGCGCAGTGTACGAATACAGAGTGGCAAGAGTGTATCGGTGTGGCTGGTAATCTTTTTGCTTTTGGGAAGCTGTATCTTCGGACTCACCCGGATAGAGCGGCGAATCGGACCGCTGGCGCAGCAGGCTGCGGTTTCTGCGTTAAACGGACGGATTGTCAAAGAGGCAAATCTCGCTGCCGAGGCGGTGCTGGAGGAAGAAGGAATCGAGCCGGGAAAGCTGATTCTTATCGAAAGAGATGAAAATGGCAGTGTTCGTTCTCTGACCACCGACTATGCTGCTGTCAATCGGATTAAGGCGGCGCTGGCGGTTCAAATGCAGGAGCGGATTGCACAGATGGGTGTTGTCAAAACCTATGTTCCGGCCGGAATGCTGGTTTCCGATACGCTATATACCGGAGCGGGATTTCATATTCCTATCCGTATTTTTGCCGCAGGTACCGTTGACATTCGCTTTTATGACGAGTTCACCTCGGCGGGCATTAACCAGACCAGGTATAAGCTGATGGTGGAAATTACCGCTCCGGCACAGGTGGCCGGAATTTTATCCCGGCAGGAAACACAGGCGGTAACGCAGGTGCCGCTGGCGGATACTGTGGTGGTGGGAACCGTTCCCCAAAACTATCTCAATATGAATCAGCCCTGATTTTAGGGTTGATTCTTTTTTAAATTTCAGATATACTAAATAAAAGAGATTTTATCCAAGGGGAGGAGAAGACCCATATGGCAGATTCTGAAATTCTTCAAGAGGCCGCCCGGATTCGGGAGGAATTGGAGCGGTATAATTATGAGTATTATGTGCAGGACAACCCCTCTGTCAGTGATTTTGTCTATGACGATTTGATGAATCGGCTGCTTAAGCTGGAGAATGATTATCCGGAGCTGGTAACGCCGGATTCCCCTACCCAGCGGGTGGGCGGCCAGGTTCTGGAGGGCTTTGAAGAGGTTGCCCATGCGGTGCAGATGCAAAGTCTTGCAGATGTGTTCTCCAAGGAGGAGCTGGAGGAGTTTGACGCCCGCACTGCTGCTGCGCTGGAGACCAAACAGGTGGAATATGTGGTGGAGATGAAGATTGACGGACTTTCGGTGTCCCTCGAGTACGAAAACGGATGGTTTGTTCGGGGTTCCACCCGAGGTAATGGCTATGTGGGAGAGGATATTACGGCCAACTTAAAGACCATCGGCAGTATTCCGCTGCGGCTTTCGGAGCCTCTTCCTTATCTGGAGGTGCGGGGCGAGGTGTTTATGCCGAAAGCCGGATTTTTAAAGCTGAACGAGCAGCGGGAGAGCGTTGGAGAACCTTTGTTTGCCAATCCCCGCAATGCGGCGGCAGGCTCTTTGCGCCAGTTGGACAGTCGGATTACTGCCCAGAGAAAGCTGGATATTTTTGTGTTTAATGTGCAGCAAATCCAAGGGAAGGTGCTTTCTACTCACCAGGAGTCGATTGCGTATCTGGCAAAGCTTGGTTTTAAAACCATACCGGAGCGTAAGCTGTTTTACGGAGCAGAGGAAGCCTATCAAGAAATTCAGCGGATTGGTGAGATGCGGGGTGAGCTGTCCTTTGATATTGACGGTGCGGTCATGAAGGTGAACCGGTTCGATCAGCGCGAGACGCTGGGTGTTACAACAAAAACCCCACGATGGGCGGCAGCTTTCAAGTTCCCGGCGGAGCAGCAGGAGAGCCGGCTTTTGGATATTGTGCTCCAGGTGGGACGTACCGGCGTGGTAACCCCGAATGCGGTATTGGAGCCGGTACGGATTGCAGGTTCTACGGTAAGCCGGGCGACGCTTCACAACGAGGACAATATTCGGGATAAGGATATTCGGATTGGAGATATGGTTGTTATTCAAAAGGCAGGGGATATTATTCCGGAGGTGGTGCGGCCGGTAAAAGAAAAGCGCACCGGTACGGAGCGGGCGTTTGAGATGCCGAAGGTCTGTCCTGCCTGCGGTGAGCCGCTGTACCGTGAAGAGGGAGAAGCGGCTGTGCGCTGTCTTAGCTCGAACTGTCCGGCACAGCAGCTGCGCAGTATTATACATTTTGCGTCACGGCCGGCCATGGATATTGATGGTTTGGGTCCCGCTGTCATTCAGCAGCTGCTGGATACGGGACTGATTTGCGATTGCGGGGACTTGTATTCGCTGCGGTATGAGGGTTTGATGAAGCTGGAGCGGTTTGCCGAAAAGTCCGCCGGAAATTTGATAGAAGCCATTGAAAAATCCAAGCAGCAGGGCCTGGATCGGGTGCTGTTCGGACTGGGAATTCGGCTTATCGGTGCCAGTGCGGCACGGTCTTTGGCCGATACGTTCGGCAACCTGGATGCCATGATGGCGGCAGACGAGGCGGAAATTGCCGGGATTCCGGATATAGGCAGCAAGATGGCAGCAAGTTTGGTTCATTATTTTCAGGAAGAAAAATCCCGGGAGCTGATTCAAAAGCTGAGAACGGCCGGCGTTCGGTTGGACTATGAGAGCAGCCGGGTGGGGGACAGTCTGTGCGGAAAGACCTTTGTTTTGACGGGAACACTGCCCAGCCTGAAACGGAATGAGGCGAAGGCTTTCATTGAGAGTCACGGTGGTAAGGTCAGCGGCAGCGTTTCAAAAAAGACGGATTTTGTGGTTGCGGGAGAAGAGGCAGGAAGTAAGCTGGAAAAAGCCAAGGCGTTGGGAATTACCATCTTGACCGAAGAGGAGCTTTTACGGTTACCGGAAAAATAAAAAAGTGAAACGGTGCGGACGAAATAAGATGGTTCGCACCGTTTATCATAAATACAGAAAATACAGAAAAAAGAGAAAATTTTTTTAAAAACCCTTGACAAAGAGGGAAAAAGATTGTATAATCAATCTTGCGCCTGTAAGAGATGACGACGCTGAAGTTTATATGGGACATGCACCTTTAGCTCAGCTGGCTAGAGCACCTGACTCTTAATCAGGGTGTCCAGGGTTCGAATCCCTGAAGGTGTACCACCAAACCTCGCATTCCGTAAGGGATTGCGGGGTTTTGATTTTAGTACGGTAAATAATCAAGGTGTCATTAGTACGGTAACTGTATGGTAACTAGTGTAT
>CATVQN010000164.1 GCA_958346135.1 uncultured Eubacteriales bacterium
TCACAGAACAAAGCGTCCGCACTTTCCGCCAGTTCTGTCATATTTTCATACAGGGGTGCGCCGCAGTAGCAGCATTCCCCAATCTGCCTTGGATCCCGTATAGGTTCCAGTTCCCCAAATCTTTCCATCGTCAAAATATCCGGGTGTGTCATTTTTTTCCTCCTTTATGGCCCCATATTTCCATTTACCATAATTTCCCAATATTTTGACTGGTATAATCCTATTATACAACATAAAATTCGTTTGTCAATAGAAAAAAAACAAAGATTTTGTTGAATTTTCTATTGTCAAGGGGAAAATTATATGTTATAATGGCACTTGGCGGCGGTACCATGGTACCGCATTGTCAAGACGGGAAAATTCGACAGATTTCCCCTTGGATGTGAATGAACCGCGAGGTGAGAATATGGCAAATTTATATATCAGTCAGCAATTAAAGGCGGCACGCAGGGCGGCCGGCCTGACCCAGAAGGATGTTTATGAATGGCTTGGCGTGGGTCAGTCCACCTTCAGTGCCTGGGAGACCGGACAGAGCGAGCCGCCCATCGGTGTATTTCTCCGGCTTTGCCAGAAATACGGGATTCAGGATATACTTTCGTATTTTTTGCCGGATTCCCCCTTGCAGGGATTGTGGCAGGATTTGGAACCCACATTTCTTAATAAATTGCTGGCGCTGCCGCCCCGGGGCAAGGCGGCGGTAAAAAATTGTTTGGATTTTGAATATAAGGCATCTGTGCAAAAGCGGATTTCCCTGCGCAGGCTGAGAGAGATTCCGGTCTATACCCAGGTGGCAACCGCCGGCCGGGGCAGTTATTTAGACGACCAGAATGCGGAACGCTGTCAGCTGGAGGCGCCGGAGGAGGCCTCTTTCGGCGTTCGGATTTCCGGTGACAGTATGGAGCCGATGATTCATGACGGCGAGACGGTTTTTGTCCACCGCCAGAGCGAGCTGAGTTCCGGTGAAATCGGAATCTTCTCGTTAAACGGCGAATGCTTCTGTAAAATGTGGGATAACCGTCACGGTATTCCGAGGCTGGTCTCTCTCAATAAAAGCTATGCGCCGATTCTGTTAAAGGCCTCCGACAGTCTGTATACCTACGGCAGGGTTTTGCTTTAGTTGTTGCCGGGACAGGGTTTTCCTTGTCCCGGCCTATTTTTTGGTTTCATTCGGTGCGGCAGTGATGGCTGCGGCAGCGCTGTTTCGGTTTTTCATAATGCCCTCAATTAGCTTTTCCTTGCCGTCTAAGTACATCCCCTCCAGCAAAAGTGCTGCGCTGTCTGCCATATCCGGGCGGAACACCCCTATTTTCCATAAATCAGTAAGGGTCTGGTTTTGGCTGATGCGGCTGTAGGGGTTATTCTTTTCTGCACTGACTGCAATATCGAACTCCACCGGATGGAGATTGCTGCTCTTTCGCCAGTTTCGGTTGGAAAACCGGATATATTCCCTGTTCCCGTTTCGGCCGTCCACCCGATAGGTGCGGGGCTGGTCGTAGAACTGGCGCATCAGTTCAATGCAAAGGAGGATAATCTCCTTAAAGGCGTTGTAGCCTTCGGCAATCATGTCACGACTGAGCTTTTCGCCGGCCTGCTGCAGCGCCGCAATGGCCGAATAGGCAGTGACGCCACCGCTGGTCTGTCCCTGCTGGAAGTCACGGTTGCCCGCAACCTCCTTAAGCTCCTCAATTTTATTCTGGCGGTGCTGGATAATAAAGCTGTGCAGGGGCTTGGCCTGAAGCTCTCGAATGTTTTCCTCTCCCACCGAGCCGGCTACATGGATGATGTCCTTGGACAGATCCCCCAGCTCGTATTCGTTAAGACCGCCGTTGTCCTTGACCATGAACCGGGTTTTGCCGGAGATCAGAGCGTTGCGGCTAATCAATGCGTCTAAGCGATCAATGTAGAGCTGAGGACTTTTGATAATGTCCACCAGGCCGAAGCCTACCGGACTGTCCTCGTCCGGATACATTACGTCAAAGACAAAGGGATATTTTCCGTGGGCATAGAGTCCGGCGTCTCCCATATCCTCGGAGGCATCCAGAATTAGACTTCCGCAGAATTTGATCAGCTCTACGGTCTGGATATCTCCGCGCTGTTTTTTGTAATAGCAGTCGGTGACCAAAACCTTGTTTTGGATTCGGTCACGGTTGGAGGTGTTTTGCATATCGTCATAGGTTTGCAGCTCTAAAACCGTATCGTCGGAGAATCGGTCGGCAAGTGTGGGATACTGCTGTTTTAGATCCTCGGGATCTGCCAGGGCGGTGAGAAAGACAAAGCGGCTGTCCTGAATATCGGTAATTCCCGGCTCCCAGAACAGATTTAAAAGATCGATTTTTCGGATGTCAATCTCCCCCAGACCGCCCCGAAGCCGGGGGTTGAAGAATACCCCGTAGCAGGCGGCGCCGTTTTTCAGCTTATACCACCAGGCACGGCTGTAGGTGCGCCGAAAGTTGCAAAGATCCAGCTGAATCGGCAGAATCCGGGTGAAGGTCTCCGCCAGCGGTCGATCCTCCTCTTCCCGTTCCAGCACGTTGGGTGCCGGGTAGTTGTCCATGGCGTCGGCGTGCTTGTTGGCAATGGCGTTAAAGAGATAGGGGGTTGTCGGCTCCGGCATCTCTCCCTGCTGCTCTCCCTGATACCGGGATTTGAACCAGCGGTTGTTTTCAATAATTCTGCGGTCAAAGGGCTGCTTGTGCTCTCTGTAACGACGAAATTCCTCGGTGATGAGCTGAAAGAATTCCGGTTTGATTTTTCCGTGATAGCTTTGGTGTTTCATTGAAGTTTCTCCTTTCATCCATTAAAGATAGGTAGAAAGCGTGCTTAAATCGCTTTCAATTTTTTTGATTCTGGCCGCAACGTCCATTCCGTTTATAATGACCTTATCGCCGGAGAGCCAAAGCTCGCCGTTGTCCTCCCAAAAGGTGATGAAGGGCGAATAGCCCACCAATCCCATATTGGCATAGGACTCATTTTTTTCGATTTTGAAGGTGCCGTTGGTGTAGACTACCCCGTTGATGTTATGGCTGCCCTCGCCGTTCCCGGCGCCCAGCACCATATAGGCGGTGCCGTCGTTTCCCACCGACATTCCCAGCTTTTGCTGACGGACTCCCTGGGAGTCACGCATCATTTTGATTCCGGTGGGATCCAGCTGGGCAAAGACGCCGCCGCAGGTATCGGCATAGCTTTCGCTGTCGGTTCCAATGATGGTGGAAGAATAAATGGCGGAGCTTTCTACCGTTCCGGTAAAGACAGCCTCGCCGCCGCTGTTGATAGAGACAGTGGGATTCCCCTGGCTGTCGCAAAGCTGAAACTGGAATTTTCCGGTATTTTTATTGTAGGATGCAATAAACCGTGTCTGATTGCTGCCGTCCCGTACCACCAGGCTGGAGCCGGACAGCTCCAGCTTCCCGTCTCCGTCTGCTACGGTGACCTTTTTGGTGTCCACCGTTCCGGCGGTCAGCTTGTCCGCAGTCAGCGCTCCGATTTGGGCGTTGCTGATTTTAGCATTGACGGTGCTTAGATTCTCCGCCTTTACCATGGCGGCCTCCAGAACATTCCCGGCGTCCAGATTGTTAAAGAGATAGGTCAGCTCGTCCACCAGGGCGGTGCCCCATTCTTTGATGGATTTTAGATCCTTCTCCGTCTGTCCAGTCAGTTTCGGGGGGATGGGTGTTGTAAAGTTTGGCATAGAGATTTCCTCCTTGTTAATAAAATTGATAGATTCCTTACGCTCTCTATTATAGTTTTTTTAAAGTGTCATGGAGTGCCACATCGTCGGAGCAAAGTTCGCTATGCTCCGTTTTTCTTTGTCAAGAAAAACATTCGCTCGCTTCCTTGCTCCTCCTCT
>CATVQN010000165.1 GCA_958346135.1 uncultured Eubacteriales bacterium
GATATTGAGAGATTGGAGCAGGGATTGTTATTTCCATCGATGGATAAATACATTCCCTATCTCTATTTGGAGAAACCGACCTTGCTGGATTATCTGGCAGAGAGTACATTGATTTTTTGGGATGAGCCGGCCCGTATCAGCGAGAGGATGCAAACCCTTAAGGCACAGCAGTTACAGGATATTTGCGATTTGGCAGAACGTGGTATTCTGGAGCGGGGGGATCTGACTTATAACCTTCCGTATGACGAGGCGAAAAGACGGCTGGAAAAACTTTCGCTTATTGGAATGAGCGGAATTTCTCATGGAACGCCGGACTGGAAACCGATACGAACGCATAGCATTACCAGCAAGAGCCTTGGTGGTTTTCAAGGCAAGCTGGAATTTCTCTGTGATACTCTGCGCTTTTATCAAAGGGGTATTTATCGGACGATACTTTTGGCGGGATCGCCGCAGCGGGCGAAAAATTTGGTGCAGCAGCTGGAAAATGAGAATATTCGGTGCAGCTATCAGGAGCCCTTTTCCAAGCTGCCCAATCCCGGCGGGATTGTGGTGGCGCCCGGAAGTATCCAGCGGGGATTTGAATATCCGCTGATTCGGACAGTGATCATCGGAGACCGGGAGATTTTCGGACAGGAGCGGAAAAAGAAGCGGCGTTCTAAAATCAGACAGGGCGATAAAATTTCCAGCTTTACCGAATTGAATCCCGGAGACTATGTGGTGCACCAGAATCATGGTATCGGTTTGTATACCGGGATTGAACAGCTGACGGTGGATGGGGTTCGCAAGGACTACCTGAAGATTCAGTATCGGGGCAGTGATGTGCTATATGTACCCACGGATCAGATGGATATGGTCTTTAAGCATACCGCAAAGGACGGAGCCAGAATCAAGGTCAACAAATTGGGCGGCTCTGAGTGGAACAGCACCAAACAGAGGGTCAAAGCGGCGGCTGCAGATATGGCGAAGGAGCTGATCGCGCTTTATGCCCAGCGCAGCCGGATTCCGGGTATTGCATTTGAGCCGGACAGCGAATGGCAGCGGGATTTTGAGGCTGCCTTTCCCTATGAAGAAACGGAGGATCAGCTTCGAAGTATCGAAGAGGTCAAACGGGATATGGAAACGCCGCACCCAATGGATCGGCTCTTGTGCGGAGATGTGGGCTACGGTAAGACGGAGGTCGCCATGCGTGCAGCCTTTAAGGCAGTCATGAGCGGATATCAGGTGGCCTATCTGGTGCCGACGACCATTTTAGCCTCGCAGCATTATAATAATTTTAAACAGAGGATGATGCACTATCCGATTTCGGTAGGAATGCTCTCACGGTTTGTCACAGGAACAGCGCAGAAAGAGGTGGTGCGAGGGTTGGAGACCGGCGAGATCGATATTGTAATCGGAACCCATAAGCTGCTTGGCAAGAATATCAAGTTTCATAAGCTGGGACTTTTGGTGATAGACGAGGAACAGCGGTTCGGGGTTGCCCATAAGGAAAAATTAAAGGAAATCCGCAAGGAGGTTGATGTGCTGACCCTGTCTGCAACGCCGATTCCCCGAACCTTGCATATGAGTTTAAGCGGTATTCGTGATATGAGCCTTTTAAGTCAGCCGCCCAGCGAGCGGTATCCGGTAGCAACCTATGTGCTGGAATATGACGAAGAGGTGGTGCGGGACGCTATCTCCAGAGAGCTGGCGAGAGGCGGACAGGTTTACTATCTGTTTAACCGTGTAGAGGGAATCTATAAGGCGGCCAATCGGATTGCTGAGCTTGCACCGGAGGCGAGGATTGCTGTTGCCCACGGCCAAATGCATGAGCGGGAGCTGGAAGAAATTATGATGGAGGTAGAGGAGGGCGAAATTGACGTTTTAATCTGTACCACCATTATTGAGACGGGATTGGATATAGCCAATGTCAACACTATTATCATTGAGAATGCCGACCGTTTGGGACTGGCACAGCTGTATCAGCTCCGGGGACGGGTGGGGCGCTCCAACCGCCTGGCTTATGCTTATTTGACCTTTCGGCGCAGCAAGGTGCTGACCCAGGATGCGGAAAAGCGGTTAATGGCCATTAAGGAGTTTACGGAATTTGGTTCCGGGTTTAAGATTGCAATGCAGGATTTGGAAATCCGGGGCACCGGGAACTTAATCGGCGCCCAGCAGCATGGACATATGGAGGCAGTGGGCTATGAAATGTACTGTCAGCTTTTAGAGCAGGCGGTATGCGAGCAGCAGGGCAAGATCGAGGAGAAAAAGACAGAAACCACCATTGATCTTCCGGTATCTGCCTATATTCCGGATGGCTATATCGCAAGTCATAGCCAGCGCATCGGCGCATATAAGCGGATTGCAGCGATTTTGAATCAGGAGGAATTTTATGATACCTATGACGAAATAGAAGATCGTTATGGTACGGTACCTCAGACGGTATATAATCTTATGGAAATTTCTCTGCTAAAGGCCATGGCGCAAAAATGCGGTGTTGCGGATATTTTGGGTGGCGGAGAGCAGATTGTCTTCCGGTTTGACACAGAACGGCTTCCTAAATTTGAAAAGCTTTTAAAACTGGTCAACGAGAGACCGAAGGAGTTCTTTTTGCCGGGGAAAGACCAGCCCAAGCTGCATTTTAAACTGCCGAAGCCGGCGGTAGGCAAAGAGAGAACATATTTTGCCGCCATTCGAGAGGTTTTTGAGACTTTGGAGGATGATTTCAAAGAAAATATGTGAACAAATTTTAAATTATTGGAAAATAATCAAAAAAGGCTGGAAATCTCAGAAGAAATATTGTATAATAAGACGATGATAAAATCCGGGATGCTCGGATGCATGATATGATAAAAGGAGTGTTGAAGTTGGAGAACGAGAACAAAGATCTGCAGGGCGGAAACAATGAGTCCGAAATGCAGGAAAAGGTTCGTCAGGACGTAAGCGAGAAAATTGCGGCGGCTGCAGCAGAGGTACAGGATGAGATTGATGCCGCAGGTGCGGCAGCAGAGGACGCAGATACTGCTGAAGGAATGATGACAGAGGTTGGATTTGGAGCGGAGGATACATTGGAAGATCCCAGCTGGAATGATGAAAACTTTGCAGAGCCGGTCAAGGAACCCAAAAAGGTCACTATGACGGTGAGCAATCTGGTACTGTCCCTGATTGGCACAGCTGTGGCAGGCGCATTGGTTTTGTTGCTTTGCATTCAGATTCCCGGCTGGATTGAAAGAATCCCTGAGGGAAAGACCGTTGCAAAAGTAGACGGAACGGCGATTACGGATATGGATATGAATTATTATATCTATGCGGCGGCGGTAGACTACTTTAAAGAAAACGGCGGTACCGTACAAAGCCCGACTCAGTATGACTGGACTCAGACCACAGAGAATGGAAAAACTGCAGAAGAAATTGTTAAGGAAAACGCTTTAAATAATGCAATTGATGAAATGCTGTTGATGAATGCAGGTACTAAGAACGGTATGGAGTGGAATGAGGCGGAAGCCATCTCCTCTGCGGAGATGCAGATTCAACAGATGAACAGTGTTTACGGTGAAGAACTGGTGGACTTGAATGCAAAAGCGCAGGGACTCAACTCTACACAGCAGTACATTCGCAAGATTGTACAGTCTAATTGCATGACAGAAGTGAAGGCGGATATTGAAGAGAATCCGGATCGTTACTTCCCGGCAGACCGTTCTGTATTGGTGCAGTATGCGCGCGATGACAAAGCCAGTGTCAAGCATATCTTAATTTCCAATAAGGATGCGGCAGCGGACGGTCAGGCAGAAGATGGTCAGGAGGCGGCGCCTGCTGAGGATCCGCGGGCAAAGGCGGAAGGAATCCTGGCAC
>CATVQN010000166.1 GCA_958346135.1 uncultured Eubacteriales bacterium
AATATATATAATTCCGGAAAAAAACGCTGCATGACAGCCGGAAAGGAGGCAGGGATATGGCACGTGATTTTCAGGACTTTAAAGAAGAGGTTCTGGAAAAAACCGATCTGGTGGAGTTGATTTCCGAATACGCAAAGCTAAAACGTGTGGGCTCCCGCTATGCGGCGCTGTGTCCCTTTCATAACGATAAAAAATCTCCGTCCCTGTCTGTCTCTCCGGAAAAGCAGCTGTTTTACTGCTTTGGCTGCGGAGCCAGCGGCAATGCAATTGATTTTATAATGAGGATTGACAATCTGGAGTTTTCCGACGCCTTAAAATATCTGGCCGATCGGGCGCATATTCCCATTCCGGAGTTCGGATCTCCCGCCGACCGGAAAAAACGGGAAGAAATTGCCGATAAGCGACAGAGGATTCTTCAGATTAACACGGAGGCGGCCAGATATTTCTTTCGGAATCTGGCCGGAGACAGCGGAAAACAGGCTTACCAGTATCTCAAAGACCGGAATATTCAAAACACCACCATCAAGATGTTTGGCCTGGGCTATGCGCCGGAGGGCTGGACCAACCTGCTGGATTATCTAAAGGAAAAAGGGTTCCGGGAGCATGAGGTCTACGAGGCCGGTCTGGCTAAAATCCGGGAAAACGGCATCTATTACGATGTGTTCCATGACGGACGGGTGATGTTCCCCATTATCAATGTCCAGGGCAATATTATCGGTTTCGGGGGACGGGTAATTCAGGGCAGCGGCCAGGGCGCAAAATACCTGAATTCGCCGGAAACATTGGTCTTTAAGAAAAAGGAAAATCTCTTCGGCCTGAACCTGGCCAAAAACGATAAGTCCGGCACCATCCTTCTGATGGAAGGATATATGGATGTCATCTCCCTGCACCAGGCAGGAATCGGCAACGCCGCAGCATCCTTAGGCACAGCCTTTACGCCGGAGCAAGCCAGGCTCTTAAAAAAATATGCTTCCAAAGCGGTGCTCTGCTATGACGCCGACCAAGCGGGACAAAGAGCCACGCTCCGGGCCGGAGAAATTCTGACCGAAGCCGAAATGAAAACCAGGGTTCTGACCATTACCGACGGCAAGGATCCGGATGAGTTCATCAACACCAAGGGGCCGGATATGTTTCGAATCCTGGTAGAAGAGGCCAAACCGCTTCTGATGTATAGAATTGACCAAGTCAAGAAAGACTATGACCTGGAGGATACGGAGCAAACCATCGAATTTATTGAGAAAGCAGCCGAAATTTTAGCAGAGATAAGAAAGCCCGCCGAGCGGGAGCTATATCTAAAGCAGGTGGCAAAAACCGCCGGTGTCAGTGAAGAAAGTTTAAAAGCACAGGTTGATGTACTGCGCCGAAAACATACTGCGGCAGCAGAACGGAAACAGGAACGGCAGGATCGCAGAGCCTTTGAAGCCAGAACCGGCGGCCGCCGGAATCTGCGGGAAATGGGAATTTTCAATGCGGAAGCACTGCTTTTAAACCTCATGACGGACAGCCGGATTTTAAAAAAGGTCAAGGGTACGGGACTGCTGCCGGAGGATTTTAGCCCGGGCGTACATAGACAGCTGGCAGAGGCTTTATATCACGCAGATACGCAGCAGGAAATTGACGTCCATGTGCTTTTGACCCAGTTTTCGCCCGAGGAGGCCGGGGCGGTGACTGCTATCTTAATGGACGATAAAAATATAGAACACAAAAATCAGGCCTATCAGCAGCCGCTGGCAACTCTGCTTGCGGAAAAGGACAAACGCCGACAGTCCCAGCTTATGGAAACAGGGGATCTGAGCCGGCTGGACGAGCTGCTGAAACAAAAGAATCACAAATCGGACAGGGGGAACTAACCGTGGAAAAGGAAAAGAAACCGGTTACCAATAAAAAACTCTTACTCCAGCAGCTGCTGGAAGAAGGAAAAAAGAAGGGCGTACTGGACTACAAGGAAATCAGCAATAAGATGGAAGAGCTGGAGCTGGACGCCGGTCAGATCGACAAGATGTATGAATACCTGGAAAAACAGGGCATCGAGATTGTGGGAAATCTGGACGAAGAACTGGATATTATTGAGGACGAAATCGAGATTACCCAGGAGGATCTGGATGATATGTCTGTACCGGACGGTATCAGCATTGACGATCCGGTGCGGATGTACCTAAAGGAAATTGGCAAGGTTCCTCTGTTGTCCACAGCCGAGGAAACCGAACTCGCCAAGCGAATGGCAGACGGCGATAGAGAAGCAAAACGGAAGCTGGCCGAGGCCAACCTCCGCCTGGTGGTCAGCATTGCCAAGCGGTATGTGGGCCGGGGTATGCTGTTTCTGGATTTGATTCAAGAAGGGAATTTAGGCCTGATTAAGGCGGTGGACAAGTTCGACTACACCAAGGGCTATAAATTCAGTACCTATGCCACCTGGTGGATTCGCCAGGCCATTACCCGCGCCATTGCCGATCAGGCCAGAACCATCCGCATCCCGGTGCATATGGTGGAAACCATCAACAAGCTGGTTCGGGTTTCACGGCAGCTGGTACAGGAGCTGGGCCGGGATCCTCTTCCAGAAGAAATCGCCAAAGAACTGAATATTCCTGTGGACAAAGTAGGCGAGATTATGAAAATTGCCCAGGAGCCGGTATCCCTGGAGACCCCGATCGGCGAGGAAGAGGACAGCCATCTGGGCGATTTCATTCAGGACGATGACGCCCCGGCGCCTTCGGATGCGGCAACCTTTACCCTGCTGAAGGAACAGCTGGTAGAAGTGCTGGGCACCTTGACTCCCAGAGAGGAAAAAGTTCTGCGGCTGCGGTTCGGATTGGACGACGGCAGAGCCAGAACCTTGGAAGAAGTGGGTAAAAAGTTCAATGTTACCCGAGAACGAATCCGGCAAATTGAGGCGAAGGCGCTGCGAAAGCTGCGGCATCCCAGCCGGAGCCGGAAGTTAAAAGACTATTTGGAATAAAACACCGTATTGCATAGGCTGCGACGCAGCATATCTCTTCCCGAAATAGGTCGGATATCGCTCCCTATTTCGGGAATCTTTTTTGCTTTCCTCCTGTGGTTTTCTTCATCGCCGCAGGCGCAGGGATTCCAAAAGGCGGTAGCTTTTTGGGAGAGAGTAGGAGTGACGAAGCGTATGATTGATTTTTCTGCAAAGAAAAATCGGAATGGAGTGAAGTCCATTCCGACGACGTGGCACTGACACTTAATTTTAATACAATAAAATTTTAATACAATAAAATAATTGGTGCATTTATCAGCGGAGTCTGTGAAAGTTTTGTTGAAGTAAAAACATTATTTTCTAAATACAAACAAATACTCATGTGCAATCAATAAAAAATTGTATTTCACACTATTAGTTTTCCAATATCCCGTTGCTTTGCAATTATGCTGTTCTTTTATAATCAATTCCTTTAAGGTGAATCCTGCATTTTGAAATATCTCCATTACTTCAAAAGACATAGGAATCATACAACCTTTTTGTCTTGTATCACCCATAAGAACGGCACAAAACTTGTCCTTTTTTAAAACACGATAACTTTCCCCAGCAACCTTTTTCATTTCTTCAAGAAAGTCTTTAACCTTTAATTGCGACAAATCACCCTCAATGCCATCACTATATTTGATAATATCCGCATATGGCGGATGTGTGCATATTAGGTCTATGCTTTCATCGGGAATAAATTCAAGGTTTCTCGCATCACCTTTTTTGATATACACTTTCCCTTTTGCCGGTTCATATTCAAATCTTGTCTTTTCTCTGCAACGCTCAAGGGCAACATCATTTATATCAACACCAATTATATCACGGTTTAAAAGTTTTGCTTCTACAAGAG
>CATVQN010000167.1 GCA_958346135.1 uncultured Eubacteriales bacterium
TTATCAAAAGTTACGGTGCTTCCGGCCTCTGCATCCAGCTTTTCGATGAAAATAACATCACCTTGCTGTACCTTATACTGCTTTCCGCCGGTTTCAATCACTGCATACATATTCGTAATCCCTCCTATTACCCAAGACTCGCCATATAAGGCGTCCCTTTCGGAAACTTAAAGCCTTTTCTGCGCGGTTACCATAATAATATAACACAACTTTTTTCATTTGTCAACCACAATTTTCTAAATACATAAAAACAAATTTTCAGACTTTCAAAAGTTCCGGCACTTTTCGATTTT
Source organism: uncultured Eubacteriales bacterium (assembly GCA_958346135.1). GTDB lineage: Bacteria > Bacillota > Clostridia > Monoglobales > Monoglobaceae > Ructibacterium. Next base: position 294 of record CATVQN010000167.1, read on the forward strand.
ATATTGCCAATCGTGGGAAAATATTGTATAATGTAAGAAATATTATGACAAAATGAGGGATCAAGATGATTGCAATTATTGACTACGGTGCCGGAAACCTACGTTCCGTGCAAAAGGCCTGTGAATTTTTGGGTGCAGAGGCTATGATCACCGCCAATCCGCAGCTGATTTTAAATGCTGATCATGTAATTTTGCCGGGAGTCGGCGCCTTTGGGGATTGTATGCACAGTCTGCACGCCGCAGGACTCACCGATGCGGTTCGAGAAGCTGCTCTCGGCGGCACACCTTTTCTTGGGATCTGTCTCGGAATGCAGCTGCTGTTCGATTCCAGCGAAGAATCCCCCGGGGTGCCGGGGCTCGGTATATTTCCCGGGAAAATAGTAAAAATACCCAAGCAAGCGGACTTTAAAATTCCCCATATGGGCTGGAATTCTCTGGATTTCTGTAAAGAAAGTACGCTGTTTCAGCACCTTCCCCAGCATCCCTTTGTCTATTTTGTGCATTCCTTTTACGCAGAGCCGGAAAATGACGCAATTGTTGCTGCCAAGACTCATTATTGCGGTGATCTTCCCGTCGCTCTCAGCTGTGGGAACATCTTTGCCACCCAGTTCCACCCGGAAAAAAGCGGTGATACAGGTCTTAAGATTCTGAAAAACTTTATTCGCATTGGAGGCGACCGCTGATGTTTGCAAAACGAATCATTCCCTGTTTAGATATTCAAAACGGCAGAGTGGTAAAGGGTGTTAACTTTGTCAATCTCCGAGATGCCGGAGATCCGGTGGAAATTGCCAAGGTCTATAACCAAGCTGGCGCAGATGAACTGGTCTTTTTAGACATCACCGCCACCCATGAGGCCCGTGCAACCGTACTGGATTTAGCCCGCAGGGTAGCCGAAGCCGTTTTCATTCCCTTTACCATTGGCGGCGGCATCAGGACCATTGAAGATTTTCGGCTTCTGCTAAAAGAGGGCGCCGATAAAATTTCGATTAACTCCTCGGCGATCCGTACACCCGAGCTGATTCAAGAAGCCGCTGAAAAATTCGGCCGTCAATGCGTTGTGGTTGCAATCGATGCCAAACGCCGTGCGGATCACAGCGGCTGGAACGTCTATGTTAACGGCGGCAGAATTGACACCGGCCTGGACGCGGTCGAATGGGCCATGAAAGCTGATGCTCTGGGTGCCGGCGAGATCCTTTTGACCTCCATGGACTGTGACGGCACCAGGGCAGGATACGACTTAGAGTTGACACGCACCATTTCAGAGCGAGTTTCTGTCCCGGTTATTGCCTCCGGCGGTGCAGGCTGCATGGAGCATTTTAAGGATGCATTAACGTTAGGAAAGGCCGATGCAGCTCTGGCAGCCTCTTTATTTCATTTTAGAGAAATTGAAATCCGTGATTTAAAGAATTATTTGGCAAAGGAACAGGTGCCTGTACGAATGGTATAGCGCCATATCCGATATGTTTTATGCAAAAAGAACCGATTCAAACAATGAAACGGTTCTTTTTTTCTAGTTTTTTGCGGTAAATCCGTTGACAATCTCTTTAAAGGTATTGCCCCGCACCTCGAAATTCTTAAACAAGTCAAAGCTTGCACAGGCCGGAGACAAAATCACAACATCCCCTTTTTGCGCAACCTTTCTGGCGCCTTCCACAGCCGCTTTAAAATCTGTATATTGATGAATGGGCAGACTGCGGAAGTTATCTGCTTTTTCCACAGCCGCTTTAATTTTCTCCGAGGTGACACCCACTAAAATCAATTCCTTGACATGGTCATTGATCACAGCACCAAAATCGTCAAAGGGAATTTTTTTATCATAACCCCCCGCAATCAGAATCACCTTTTTGTTGCCGAAAGAAACAAGTCCGGCCGTAGTTCTCGCCGGGCTGCTGGCGATGGAGTCATTGTAATACTTCACGCCATCCAGCTCCCGCACAAACTCAATGCGATGAGGAACCCCCTTAAATTCTACCGCTGTTCTGCGCACCACATCGTCTTGAATCAGACTGTCGGTTGCCGCTATGGCCGCCATATAGTTTTCCACATTGTGCATTCCCGGGATGTAAATGGTGTCAATATCCAGCACCTCGCGTGCCAAAATTCCGTCCTTCATACATACAATTTTTCCGTCCTTTAAGCAGTAACCATCCCTTAAAAGCTCCTTAGAACTAAAGTAAACCGGATTTTCTGCTTCTTCTCCAAAGCTGCGGGTAATCGCATTGTCAAAATTCAGTACCACTTTTCCGTTTTCATCCTGATAACGAAAAACCGCCTTTTTAGAATCCACATACTCCTGAAAATCCGTGTGCCAATCCAGATGATTGGGTGTGACATTGGTCACTACCGCAATATCCGGACTTTTCTTCATGGTGTGCAGTTGGAAGCTGGACAGCTCCAAAACCGCAATATCCTCCGCATTTATTTGCTCCAATTCACCCACCAGCGGATGTCCGATATTTCCTCCGAGATGGCATGTATAGCCGGCACGGCAGAGCATATCATAAATCAGGCTGGTGGTGGTGGTTTTTCCGTCACTGCCGGTCACCGCAATGATGCGACAGGGACAAACCGCAAAAAACAACTCCATTTCAGAGGTAATCTCCGCCCCTTGCTCCGCTGCCCTTTGCAGTGCAGGAACGTCAAAACGGATTCCCGGGGTCTTATAGACCACCTGAGTCCCCGGTTCAATCTCATCCAGATAATGCTCGCCTAAAATCAAGGTTACGCCAATCTTGGTCAGTTCCTCGTAAATTTCTCCAAGTTGCTCGGCAGTTCGTTTATCATAGGCGGTTACCTCGGCGCCGCAGTCAATCAAAAGCCGAATCAACGGCAGATTGCTGACACCAATGCCGAGTACCGCTGTTTTACAATCTTTGATTTTTTGCTTCCACTGATGAAAATTCATCGAATTATCTCCTCTCTGATAGCCTGAGACAAGGCAAAGAAAGACCGCCACACGGCGGCCTTTCTTAACACATGCCTATTTTTCACCGTTTTCTTCGGAATCCAGGATATCACCTAAGGTAAAGGAGCTTTCCTCTGTGTAGGAGAGTGTTTCCTCTTCCTGCGGAGCTTCTGCCTCTTCCTCAGAAGCCATTAAGGCTTTCATGGAAAGACCAATCTGCTTGGTGTCCTCGTTAATTTCGACAATCTTTGCTTCTACTTCATCACCGATTGCCAAAACATCGGAAGGCTTATTGATTCTCTCGTTAGAAATCTGAGAAATATGAATCAATCCGTCCACATACGGCGCAACCTCTGCAAAAGCGCCAAAGGGCAGAATCCGAACCACCTTACACTTAATCACATCACCCACATGAAGATTCTGGGTAGCCTGATTCCAGGGGCTGTCCTCTTCCTTCTTGTATCCCAGGGATACCTTACCGGTTTCTTGGTTGAGCTCTTTAATGTAAACATTTAAGGTATCACCAACCTTAACTACCTCGGAAGGATGCTTGATTCTCTGCCAGGACAGTTCGGAAATATGAACCAGACCGTCTACGCCGCCTAAATCCACAAATGCACCAAAGGAAGTCA
>CATVQN010000168.1 GCA_958346135.1 uncultured Eubacteriales bacterium
GGATTTTGTGGGACCTTTGGGTAAGGCCTCTCATTTTGAGGGCGTGAAGAGAGCTGCTGTAATCGGCGGCGGCCTGGGCACTGCGATTGCGTATCCGCAAGCGAAAAAGCTTCATAGCATGGGCGTTAAGGTAGATATGATTAACGGCTTTCGGAATAAGGATTTGATTATTATTGAAGATTTGTGCCGGGAAGCTTGTACCAATCTCTATACCATGACCGATGACGGTTCCAACGGAAACAAAGGATTTGTGACGGCATAGCTGGAGGAGTTGATTCTGAAGGGAAATCAGTATGATATTGTGATTGCCATTGGACCGCTTGTGATGATGCGTGCGGTTTGTCAGCTTACGAAGGAATACGGCATCAAGACGATTGTCAGCATGAATCCCATTATGATTGACGGAACTGGAATGTGCGGCGGCTGCCGTGTTACGGTTGGCGGCGAAACAAAATTTGCCTGTGTAGACGGTCCGGACTTTGACGGACATTTGGTGGACTTTGACCAGGCAATTCGCCGATCTAAAATGTTTTCCGAGGGAGAACGGCGTTCTCGTGAGGCACATCGATGCAGATTGGAGGGAATGGACCATGCCTAATATGTCGCTGGAAAAGGTGAGAATGCCGGAACAGGATCCGAATGTGAGAAATAAAAACTTCAAAGAGGTTTCGGGCGGCTACACCGAAGAAATGGCTGTTGAAGAAGCGCAGCGCTGTCTCAATTGTAAGCACCGTCCCTGTATGGGCGGCTGTCCGGTCAATGTACAGATTCCAGAGTTTATTCAGTTGGTTGCAAAGCGTGACTTTGAGGCGGCCTATCATAAAATTCAGGAAACTAGTTCTCTTCCGGCAGTTTGCGGGCGTGTTTGTCCTCAGGAAACCCAGTGCGAAAAGTACTGTGTACGCGGCATCAAGGGAGAACCGGTCGGAATTGGCCGACTGGAACGGTTTGTGGCGGATTGGTACATGGAAAACGGCAAGGGCGAGGTGTGCAAAGCGGCGCCAAATGGAAAAAAGGTTGCCGTGGTAGGCGCCGGTCCCTCAGGACTGACTTGTGCCGGAGACCTGGCAAAGCTGGGTTATGATGTGACGATTTTTGAGGCGTTTCACACGCCGGGCGGAGTTTTGGTTTACGGGATTCCGGAGTTTCGGCTTCCCAAGGACATTGTAAAAGAGGAAATCCAGAAGCTGGAATCTATGGGTGTTAAAATCATGACCGATATGGTGATCGGAAAGGTTCTTTCCATTGAAGAACTGATGACACAAGAAGGCTTTGATGCCGTCTTTGTAGGGACCGGAGCCGGACTTCCCAGCTTCATGAAAATTGAGGGTGAGAACCTAAATGGTGTTTATTCCGCAAACGAATTTTTGACGCGTATCAACCTCATGAAGGCGTACCGATTCCCGGAATATGATACCCCCATTTATATGGGCAAGGATGTTGTTGTGGTAGGCGGCGGCAACGTTGCTATGGATGCGGCTCGTTCAGCGAAACGGCTTGGGGCGGAGAACGTCAGCATTGTTTACCGCAGAAGCGAGGAGGAAATGCCTGCACGTCGTGAAGAAATTCATCACGCCAAGGAGGAGGGGATTGACTTTAAGCTCCTGTGTAATCCGGTGCGAATTCTCGGTACCGAGGACGGCTGGGCAACGCAGGTAGAATGTGTGAAAATGGAGCTCGGTGAACCGGATGCATCCGGCCGCCGCAGACCTGTGGAAATCCCAGACAGCGAATTTTGCATTGATGCCGAGGTGGTGATTATAGCCATCGGTCAAACACCGAATCCGCTGATTAAGGATACCACTCCGGATTTAGAGACCAACCGCCGGGGTTGTATTGTGGTGCAGGAGGAGACGGGAGCGACCAGTAAACCCGGTGTATATGCCGGAGGCGATGTGGTGACCGGTGCTGCTACCGTAATTTTGGCCATGGGCGCCGGAAAGACCGCTGCCCAGTCCATTGATGAGTACCTTCGCAGGAAATAGTTTTATGTAAAAAATATAAATTTAATAATATACCAAGGAGTAGTGATAAAACATGGCAATTCAAAATGCATACCTTAAGAGAGTTTTTGAACAGGTTCAAAAACGTGACGGAAACGAGCCGGAGTTTTTGCAGGCGGTAGAAGAGGTTCTGGAGTCTTTGGAGCCGGTTGTGGAAAAGCATCCGGAGTTTGAGGCTGCAGGCCTGATGGAGCGCCTGGTAGAACCCGAAAGAGTGATTTCCTTCCGCGTCCCGTGGGTAGACGACAACGGGAAAACGCAGGTAAACCGTGGTTACCGTGTACAGTTCAACAGTGCAATCGGCCCGTACAAAGGCGGCTTGCGTCTGCATCCCTCGGTATATCAGGGCATTATCAAGTTCCTGGGATTTGAGCAGATCTTTAAGAATTCCCTGACCGGTCTTCCGATCGGCGGCGGTAAGGGCGGCTCTGATTTTGACCCGAAGGGAAAATCCGACCAAGAGGTTATGCGTTTTTGTCAGAGCTTTATGACCGAGCTTTCTAAGCATATCGGCGCTGATACCGATGTTCCCGCAGGTGACATCGGTGTGGGTGCCCGTGAGATTGGATTTATGTACGGTCAGTATAAACGCCTGAGAAATGAATTTACCGGCGTCCTGACCGGTAAGGGCCTTACCTGGGGCGGAAGTTTAGCCAGAACCGAGGCAACCGGTTACGGCCTTTGCTATTTCACGGATGCAATGCTCAAGGCCAACGGCAAGTCCTTTGAGGGCAAAACCGTTGTGATCTCCGGTTCCGGTAACGTTGCAATTTACGCAACTGAAAAGGCAACCGCACTTGGCGCGAAGGTAGTAGCTCTGTCCGATTCTAACGGCTATGTTTACGATAAAAACGGCATTGATCTGGCCGCTGTAAAGCAACTCAAGGAAGTAGAGAGAAAGCGAATTAAGGAATATGTTACAACCCATCCGGATGCGGAGTACCATGAGGGCTGCAAGGGAATATGGACCATTTCCTGTGATATTGCACTGCCCTGTGCAACCCAGAATGAGCTGGACGAAGAAAGCGCAAAGGCACTGGTTGCAAACGGCTGCTTTGCAGTTGCAGAGGGTGCCAATATGCCTTCTACTCCGGAAGCGGTTGCAGTTCTGCAAAATGCCGGTGTTCTGTTTGGACCGGCTAAGGCTGCCAATGCCGGCGGTGTTGCTACCTCTGCGCTGGAAATGAGCCAGAACAGTATGCGTTATTCCTGGACCTTTGAAGAGGTTGATGCGAAATTAAAGACAATCATGGAGGATATCTTCAAAAAGGCAGATGAGGCTGCTGCAAAATACGGTCTTGCTGGTAACTATGTAGCCGGTGCGAATATTGCCGGATTTTTGAAGGTTGCCGATGCCATGATGGCACACGGAATCGTATAAGAAAACAAAAAGTCAGTAAGTGAATGTAAGGTGAACAAGAATCAGAGGAGGGAGGAATCTCTCCTCTGATACGGACGCCCGGTGAACGGCTCTTTACGGGAAAGAGAGAGGCATTCCCTGGTCGTCTGTCTGTATTTTCGGCCAAAACGGATGGAGAAGATCAGTTTTAGCAAATTGGTAGACAAAAAACAGGGGTGTATAAAATGGTATTTGAAGAAAAAACAGTTTCCTCCGAGGAGAAGTTTCGGGGCAGAATCATTCAGGTAACGGTGGATCAGGTATCCATGCCGGACGGCAGTCTTGCCACACGGGAACTGGTAGCACACCCCGGCGGTGTAGGCGTGGTGGCACTTACCGAGAACCGGGAGCTGATTTTGGTAAAACAGTATCGCAAGGCCATTGAACGGGCAATTTATGAA
>CATVQN010000169.1 GCA_958346135.1 uncultured Eubacteriales bacterium
TAAAGCAGAAAGGAGCGATGGATATGAAAAACAGGCTGATACCTTGTGTTCGTGCCTGCCTGATGATTTTCCTCGTAGGGCAGTAAAGAAAGGGTGTATCAAACAAAATAGGGCAGCAAATCATTTGGGGTAGTACAATGAATACCACTTTAGTAACCCAATAACCGAGATGTCTTTTCCGTCCCCACAATGAAGCCGCTTGATAAATAAATGGCGTAAAACAAGGGTTTGCGGCGTTTTTAAAAGTTAATTTACTACGCCATACTACGCTATACTACGCCAATTTGTGCAGGAATTTGTGCATGAAAAGGTAACAACGCTGACAAAGAGTTGCAGATGTATGATTTGCAGCTCTTTTTGTATATGTCTTTTTTATCAATCAGAGCGGCGGAATGGTTTCCCGCCGCTCTAATTCATTTCGTTCTCTGATGTTTCTTTTACTCTGCACCAAGCATACTGTCCATGAAAATGCCGTAACCTCGGGCAGCATCGCTGACAAAAACATGCGTAACCGCCCCGACCAATTTACCATTTTGAATAATCGGTGACCCGCTCATTCCCTGGACAATGCCTCCGGTCTTATCCAAAAGCCGCCGGTCGGTTACCTTGATAACCATGCCTTTGGGATTGTCTGCATCCTTGTTAATCCTTTGGATTTCAATAGAAAATGTCTCAATTTTTCCTTCCTCTACATTGGCAAGCATTTCAGCATTGCCCTCCCGAACTTCTTCGCGGTTCGCAACAGGAATCGGTTCCATTACGGTATTAAGTTTTGCTTTTTCGTCTAATACGCCTCTAAGACCTACCTCTGTGTTTGAGGAAACGGTTCCCAGTTTTTTTTCGTCCTCGGTAAAGACGCCTACCAATTCTCCCGGTTGTCCTCTGCTGCCCTTCTGAATCGAAACAATTCGGGCGTCTAAAACCTCTCCCTTTCTGATGGAAATTGCCCTCTGCTGCGGCGTTTCGGCAATTCCGTGACCCAAAGCACCAAATTCAAGCGTGTTGGGATCCAGATAGGTGATGGTTCCTATTCCGGAGGCTGCATCCTTAATCCATACACCGATCCGATAGTTTCCGTCCGCACAGGAGAGCGCAGGTGTTACGGAGTATTCTTTTTCTTCCTCATTCCGTCTTATAAGAATTGTCAAAGCAGTCTCACCGCTCTTGGATACAATGCGCTCAAGCTCATCTGCCGAATCAATGGTTTCGCCGTTGATTTCTTCAATAATATCTCCGGCCCGCAGTCCCGCCGACTGCGCCGGTGCGGTCTTTTTCCCGTCATAACCCTCCACATCGGTGGTATCCACAATGGTTACACCTTTCATATCGAGTGTAATGCCTACGGTTTGTCCTACCGGTATCAGCTGCCTTGTCTCCGCATAACCCGTCATATAGCACAGTACAACTGCCAGAACCAATAAACTGACTTCTACCTTTTTGTAGACTGGATGTTGTTTTTTCATATGCTAACCTCTCAGAGGAGCTTTTGCCCCTCGAGATTAGTATAGACCAATTTCATCGCTTTTAGACTGACAGTTTTTGAAATCTCCGGACGCTCCTGTATGAAAATCCTGTTTTTCCTTCTCTATGTATCGCGATTCCAAAGCCGGCCCGTTTGTGCAGGCCGGCTTTTTCAAATAGCAAGCACTAGTTGTTTCTGTTCTGGTTGTTATTCTTGTTCTGATTCTGGTTGTTCTCGTTGTTGTTCTGGTCCTTGTTTTGGTTTTGGTTGTTGTTCTGGTTCTTTGACATTTTCTGTCCCTCCTAAAAATTGTTTTTTAACTTTTCATGCATTTCTCAAAAGGTCAAGATTAACTTTTTTCTTTTGTACAACCTTATTTTGCACCTTTTTAAAAATATTATGCAATTTCTAACATAAAATCGGCTACTTTTTTAAAACTCTGAATAGAATAACTCAGGAGGTGTTGCATATGCGACTAAATCAAACCGGAAAATCTGTGAAAACAGAGAAAGATTTATTTTCACAGCATCCCCAAAACCCAAAGGAGGACAGTGAGAATTTCACGCAGGCTTCTGGCGTGATTGTACCACCCGGCTGCGATCATCCAATTCTCAGAGACTGCGGTGAAACCGTTTCTACTTATACCCCTTCCTCCTACCGCCCCTATTCCATGGCAGATTCTACATATCTGGCTCCGCCCCACGCCATGCACGGCAAAACAGGCGGCATATCTGTTCCCAAGGGAAACGCTGTCATGGCACAAAAAAGCATGGCTGAATATTTAAACCAGTTCCAAGGCGCCTTTCTCTGCCTGGATTTCTGGCTTGATTCACACTTTAAGGTGAAAAAATGCGGCACGCTTTTAGAGGTAGGAAAAGATTTTCTTGTCCTGCGCGAAAACCAAAATATGAAAATCACACTGATTGACCTCAAGCCGGTTCGCTTTATCAATATTTATTGTAAATAGTCATGCCTTTACTTTTTCAGGTAACTATGATACAATATTTAGTACGTTACAAAAAACAAAAACGGCAGGTGATTGCATGAAAATTCCCGATGATATCTCAAAACTGCTATGCCGTCTCAATGACAGCGGCTATGAAGCCTTTGTGGTAGGCGGCTGCGTAAGAGACTCCCTGCTGGGACTCCCTCCTGCCGACTGGGATATCTGCACCGCTGCCAAACCCGAAGAAATCCAAAATGTATTTTCCAAACACACAGTAATTCCCACCGGAATCCACCACGGCACCGTTACGGTTGTGCTGCCAACAGGCAACGTCGAAATCACTACCTACCGCCAAGACGGTGCGTACCTGGATTTTCGGCATCCTGCGTCCGTCACATTTTCCTCCAGTCTCTATGAGGATTTAAAGCGCAGGGATTTTACGGTCAATGCCATGGCCTATTCCCATGAATCCGGAATCATAGATCCCTTTGGCGGACAAACACATCTGCGTCAAAGGCTGCTTTGCTGCGTAGGGGATCCCGATACCCGATTTCAAGAGGACGCCCTTCGGATTCTGCGTGCACTCCGTTTTGCCGCCGTGTATTCTTTCTGCATAGAATCCAAAACCGCCGATGCTATTCACCGCTGCAAAATGGGATTGCTGCACATTTCATCAGAGCGCATCTGGGCAGAGCTAAAAAAAATCATGCTCTCTGACAGCTACAGTGAAGTTTTGTTCCAATACCCGGATCTATTAAACAGCCTCTTTCCCTCCTCCGGCTTTCCCCTTTCGCCGGAGGAAAACAAAAGCTGGCTGTCCTTTATGAAAACCCTTTGCCGGCTGCCATCTGTTTTACCGCTCCGGCTCGCCGGACTATTCTTTTGGTGCCGGATGCAAAATGAAAATGACGAAGATTATCTTCGGCTCTGCCGGGAAAATCTCAGCTATTTAAAAACAGACCGAAAAACCCGTCAGCAGGTTTTAAAACTGGCAGAGCTCTTTCTTCTTCCCCTCCCCGACAGTCTCACAGAAACCAGGCAGATGATCGGCGCTTGGGGACGGGAATTGTTTGGTTGGTTTTTGGACTGGAAACAGGCACAGCAGCCATTCTCCCAGGCTTCCGCATCGGAATCTATGCTGGAAAATGCCAGGTGCTATCATCAAACCATTATCAGTCAAAATCTTTGCTGCTGCGTTTCCGAGCTTGCCGTTACCGGAAAGGATCTCACTGACGCCGGTATGTCCCCCGGAAAGGAAATCGGACAGGCCTTAGACCGTGCCTTGGTTCAGGTCATAGCAGGACGGCTGCCCAATGAAAAAAAAGAACTGATAAATTTTCTTTTTTCTTAATTGTGTCTTGCTTTTTAT
>CATVQN010000170.1 GCA_958346135.1 uncultured Eubacteriales bacterium
ATAACAGTTGCACCCACTGCATATTCGCCTTCCACGCCGGAGTCAGGGGTCATGGTAAGGGCTGCTTCCAGATTGCCTTGGAAGGGAAGGGTTGAGGAGGTAGTAGATAAAAAGGCCGCAGAATAAGTGTTTTCACCTGCGCTCTTATACGCTGTCACAGAAGCGTTTGAGCCGACCTTGAGTAGACCCTGTGTTCCCTCGGCCATAAAGCGGATCGCCGCAGTCTGAGACGTTTTGTTTTCATTGATGGTCAGGGAGCCGTCTCCGGTAATTTCCAGATTGCCGCCCCAGCCGAAGCCCCATACAACCAGTTCGGCGATATGATTGTCACCCACCAGATGAAGCTTCAAATCGTCGCCCATCTCGTTGGTGGCAAGGGTCATTTCCGGGTGGTTGTAGTTTGTCAGGGTGATGGTGTTGGTAGCCTTGTCATAGACAGCGCCCTCCACCGTGTCAGCCTCGCCGCCGTTGCTATAAAGTACACTGCCATCGGGTTCTTCTACACTGCTATCATACAGCTGCACCCATGCGGCGCTCATGTTCCCGGACGAGGGGCCGTTCTCCGCAAATGCCGGCACAGCCATTCCAACAGCCATACAAAGCGTCAGCAGTCCTGCAAGCAGTTTTCGCTTCAATTTCATAACTGATTTTTCTCCTTTCAAGATAACATTCATGTGAATAAACGGTTTGATAATTCTCTTTGGGGTATCACCGCCTTTTTTTCTGTATTTCTATGCCATCCGTTCCCCGGTGCGCCGGTTCAGGCAGCCAGGGCGGAACGAATAACCTTCTTTGCCGCAGTTAAAGTTCTTTATGCTTTGGTGAATACCAAAGCATAAAGAAGGGATATCCCTTCTGCAAAACAACGCTGGCTACACCGGGGCGGGCTGCGGGATTTGCATGAAGCCCGCCCGCAGGCGCTTTTGCCGGTTTTGTTTTATCTTTAAGCCTTATTTCCCGGCCGCTGTTTTTTTCCGCCTGTAGAACAGCATCCCCAGCAATCCGCCGCAGGAAACCATCATCAGGCTGATCCACAGCGCCATATTGCTGCTGTCCCCGGTCTGGGGGCTTTCTATTTGCTCAGAAGGCTTGCCCTGCTGTTCGGGTTTGGCTGGGTCGGTTGGGTCAGTCGGCCCAGCCGGATCGGTGGGATCTGTTGGAGTAGTGGGGTCAGTTGGGTCGGTGGGGTCGGTCGGCTTTTCGCTGGTTTCAAACGGCGTGTTAGAACCAAGGATTGCGTACTGGCTCAAATGGTCGGTTTCAAACACGAGGAAGTCTCCTTCCACCACCGCGTCAAAGCGTTCCAATGGGTCGCCCAGATACACCGCCTGATAGTATTTGTAGCCTTTCAGGTGGTCGTTCAGCGGGATTTTCACCGTCATGGGATTGTCCTTGATTTCAAGGGTTTCCCCATTCTGGCGGACGCTGATGTCGTAAATGGACAGCAGGCCCGGCAGCTCCTCTTTCAGCTCCGGACGGCTTTCCAGTACGCTTTCCTGCGCGATAGTATCAGCGGAAAGGGTCGCGTCCTCCGGCACACCGTCGGTCAGGGAGATGGAAACGTTGGTGTCGGAAGCAGTCAAATCCTTAACGGTGGTACCGCTCTCAGCGCCTTTAGACTCCCACTTGGCATAGAGGTCAATCGGCGCATAGGGCGCGGCGCCGTAGGGCTCATCCTTCAAATCATTGTAAATGCTCAGATAGGTGATCGGCCCGTCGGTACAGGCTTCGTCCCTGTACCAGCCTGCAAACACCATATCGCCGTTTTCCGGCTTGGGACAGGTCGCTTCCACAAAAAAGTCATCCTGGCCGGAGAATTCCATTGACTGCGGCTTTATATACAAATGGTCGCTGCCGTCCTCCGCAAAGGTTCCGCCGTTGGCCCGCAGGATGACGGCGTATTTCGGATACTCTCCGGAAGGTGTTTTATTGGTCAGGTCATCTTTGTCTACAATCTCTGAATGAAATGCTGCAGTGATAACCACGCTTTTATTGCCGCTCTCGTCCGTCTCGATCGCGTTCCGGACGTCCTCCGCCGTGACGGAGCCTTTCAGCGCCTTATATCCGCCCTTTCCGTCCTTTACCATCCATGCGGCAAACGTATAATAGAAGCCGGCTCCTTCCGGACGATATTCTGGTCCGTCAGGAAGCGGAACAGTAAAGGAAGATGCGTCTGCGACCTCCACATCATAGTACAGATGCGCCATAGTGATGTCTGGTTCAATGCTGGAGATGCTTTTGTCCGCCGGATTGATATCGCCTTCAATGGTGGTATACACCGGCTCATCGCCTGGGTTTTCCACATGTCCGATGGTTCTTGTAGCATAGAACCGTCCGGCATCGGTATCGATATCACCGACATCGACCCAGCCCATTTGATAGTAGCCATATTCCGCGCCGCCGTAGTAGAAGCTGATGGTAAGGGGGTCTCCCGCCGCAAATGCCGGCACAGCCATTCCCGCCGCCATGCAAAGCGTCAGCAAACCTGCAAGTATTTTTCGCTTCATGATTGTTTCCTCCTTGTCAAATAAGATTGTTTATCCTTTGGTGTAAGCAAAGGATAGAAGGGGCGCCCCTTCTAAAAATTTTTCCTGCCGGCTGCCCGGGACAGGTTTTGCATGAATCCCCGCCTGCAGGCGCTTTTGCCGGTTTTGTTTTATCTCTCAGCCTTATTCCTCGACCACCACCTTTTTCCGCCTGCAGCCCAGTATTTCCAGTACGCCGCAGGAGACCAGCAGAACGATATAGACGGCGTTTTGCCCTTTATCGCACTGGAGCGCTCTGCGGGAGAGCGGCGCCCTGCATTTCGGACAGAATTTCATGCTTGGGGCCGGCCGCTGTTCCTTACACAGCATAATGCCGATCCTGCACGAAACAGCGGCGGTTGATCATCAGCTCGTTCTCAAGGTACTGGGCGACCATATCGGCTACGGCGGTCACCGCCCGTTCCTCTCCCTGGGCCGACAGGCCGGGACAGGGTTCACGCATGGAAACCGTCAGTCCGGTCCCCACATCCTGTATCTCTGTCGAAAGGCTGAAGGTGCTGACGTTCCCGTAAACCGAAAGCCGGGCGACCACCGCGCCGCTTTCCTCTTTCCGGTATTCCGCCCCCTCCGCGTCCAGCACGTCGTAAACGGCCATCTGCACATACCGCCGGACATAGGGAAGGAGCCTTTTCACCTGACGCATTCCGTTTCCCTCCTTGTCATGTATTCCTTGTTTGCGGTTTTCCGCCGCTTCCCTATTCGATGTAACCGCTGATGGGCTCTGCATACATTTTGTTTTCAGTCACCGGCTTGTAGCGGTCACTGCCGGTGCTTTCATACCATCCGGCCTCCGCCCGGTAGATTTCGCCGGTCTGCGTGTCGTACACGCGCTCGTAGCCGCCGGTTTCGTCGCTCTGCATCTGGCTGGTGATGTCCTGCTCGACGTTCCGGTCCTCCCAGGCCGCCATGATGATTTCCAGCCTCTCGTTGGTGATGCGGCTGATTTCCTTTGACATCGCCACCTTTTCTTCACCGGCCTGCTCAGTGGCTTTTACGAAACTCTCAGAATAGGCGAGCGTTCCAAGGCATTTGGTGAGGACGCTCTCCCATTCGATGAAGGTATCCTTCGCGGCGGTGACCGCCATGACGTTGTATGCCATGTAGTAGCCGCCGTCCGCCCGGGGGATGATATATCCTACCGGCAGTCCTGCGGCAATATCAACGCTTCCGAAGTCCACCACCGACGCGGCGAACATCCCCTCGCCCTCCTTGCCGT
>CATVQN010000171.1 GCA_958346135.1 uncultured Eubacteriales bacterium
TTTTAGCACCAACCAGTGCGGCAACACCGCCGACCATATGTACTGCGGTAGAACCTGCAAAATCGTGGAAACCAAGCTGTGACAGCCAGCCGCCGCCCCAAATCCAGTGACCGGAAATCGGATAAACGATAGCCGAAATGATGATTGAGTAAATACAATAGGAAGAGAACTTTGTACGTTCTGCCATAGCTCCGGAAACGATGGTCGCGGCGGTGGCGCAGAATACGGTCTGGAAAATCAATGTCGCCCAATTGCCGCCTGCATCAGTAAAGAAGTCAAAGCCGCCGAACAGTGCGCCTTCTCCGGCAAACATAATACCGAAACCGAGCAGCCAAAAAATCGGTGTTCCCAGTGAAAAGTCCATCAAATTTTTCATGATAATGTTTCCGGCGTTCTTCGCACGAGTAAAACCCGTTTCTACCATCGCAAAACCGGCTTGCATAAAGAATACCAGAGCAGCACCCAAAAGTATCCAGCCAATATCAAGCGATTCCCCCAATGAAGTGACTAAAGCTTGCATATCCATATAAATTCCTCCTTATTTTTCGGGTTTAAAATATTTTATACGCTGGTCAGCATCTCTCCATAGGTGGGATACGGCCAATAGGTTTTTGCGCAGTTAACCTCTGTTTTATCCACTGCGGCACGCAGGTCGGCCATTGCCGGCAGAACGTCATATGCATAAGCGTGGGCGCGTTCTTTTAAATCCTCAATTTCGCGTGTCTGATACAGGGTGGATTCCAATGTACAATTTCGTGCATAGAGTTGGTCTGTCAATTCCGACATGGTTGTCAGCATTGCATTTTCTGCCTTAGTCGCAAGCTCCGGTG
The DNA here is from genome assembly GCA_958346135.1 of uncultured Eubacteriales bacterium. GTDB lineage: Bacteria > Bacillota > Clostridia > Monoglobales > Monoglobaceae > Ructibacterium. The sequence goes on from CATVQN010000171.1 coordinate 831, forward strand.
CGGCAGATTTCTTTACCAAAATGGCATCTGCCAGGGAGTGACTGTAGGCGCTGGCTGCGGGAATGACGTTTTTGCGAACCATGCGCACCATCGTTTTTGCCTCGATATCTAAAACCTTTACATAGTTCTCCATTAAAATCTCATACCGAGAGAACAGCTCTGCCTTTGTAAATACGCCAAGCTATGTGAAAACCTCCACGTTTTTAACGGAAATGAAGTAAGCGAGCGCATCCGGCGTTGTTCTCAAATTCAATAACCCTCTCTTTTCCGCTTCCACCGGCCACTCTGCGGAGTAGCTGTTTCCGTTGAAAATAATCCGGCTGTGTTCTTTTAGTACCCGTTTTACTAAAGTGTTCAATGCGGAAGTAAAGTCTGCACTGCCCTCCAGCTCGTCTGCAAATTGAGAGAGTTCCTCCGAAACAATGGTGTTTAAAATCACATTGGGGCCGGAAATGGAGAAGGTAGAACCCAGCATTCTAAACTCAAACTTGTTGCCGGTAAAGGCGAAGGGTGAGGTACGGTTTCGGTCGGTTGCATCCTTGGGGAAACGAGGCAGTGTATGTACGCCAATCTTCATTTCCGAGGTTTCCTTCTGGGAATAGGGCTTGCCGTCCCGGATAGATTCCAGAATCTCAGTCAGCTGATCGCCAAGGAAGATAGAAATGATTGCCGGAGGTGCTTCGTTGGCGCCAAGCCGGTGGTCATTGCCGGCACTGGCCGCAGAAATACGGAGCAGATCCTGGTATTCATCGACTGCCTTGATCACTGCACAGAGGAAGAGCAGGAACTGTGCGTTATCCTGTGGGGAGTCTCCCGGTTCCAGCAAATTCATGCCGGTGTCGGTAGAAATAGACCAGTTGTTGTGCTTACCGCTGCCGTTAATGCCTTCAAAGGGCTTTTCGTGAAGCAGGCAAACCAATCCGTGTTTATCTGCAATCTTCTGCATCAGCTCCATGGTGAGCTGATTGTGATCGGAGGCGATATTGGTTGTGGTAAAAATCGGAGCCAATTCGTGCTGTGCGGGTGCAACCTCGTTATGCTTGGTTTTTGCATAGATACCCAGCTTCCAGAGTTCCTCGTCCAGTTCTTTCATAAATGCGGAAACACGGGGACGAAGTACACCAAAGTAATGATCCTCCAGCTCCTGACCCTTAGGCGGTGTTGCACCGAAGAGGGTACGGCCGGTATAAATCAAATCCTTTCGCTTTAAATACAGGGACTTGTCAATCAAAAAGTATTCCTGTTCCGGGCCTACCGTAGTGAGAACCCGATTGACGTCTTTATTGCCGAACATCTTTAAAATACGCATAGCCTGTCGGTTCAGCGCCTCCATGGAACGAAGAAGCGGGGTCTTTTTATCCAGCGCCTCACCGCCGTAGGAACAAAAAGCAGTAGGAATGCAGAGAATGTCATCCTTTATAAAGGCATAAGAGGTAGGATCCCATGCGGTATAACCACGAGCCTCAAAGGTTGCTCGCAGACCGCCGGAGGGAAAGCTGGACGCATCCGGCTCGCCCTTTACCAGTTCCTTCCCGGAAAATTCCATAATCACACCTTTGTTGCCGTCCGGGGTGATAAAGCTGTCATGCTTTTCGGCAGTAACGCCGGTCATGGGCTGGAACCAGTGAGTAAAATGTGTTGCACCTTTTTCAATAGCCCAATCCTTCATTGCATTGGCTACCACATCGGCAATCGACTTATCCAAGCTCTTCCCCATATCAATGGTACGGCGCAGAGTCTTGTAAGTATCCTTTGGCAGCCGCTCTTTCATGACTTCGTCATTAAATACTAAGCTGCCAAATAATTCGGGAATATTTTTCATAACTATCAGCACTCCTTTGCATAGTTTGTAATTCAAATCCAACGCTTTTGTTCATTCAGGTCAAATTTAGAGCAGCGGGATACCTGCGTCGGCACAGGCTTTCTTGGTATCTTCGTCCCAGAGAGAAACCTGAACTTCGCCGATATGTGCTTTGCCGAGCAGAAGCATACAGATTCTGGACTGTCCGATTCCGCCGCCCATGGTCAGAGGCAATGTGCCGTCTAATACTTTTTTGTGGAAGGGAAGCTCTGCTCTGGATTCGCAGCCTTCCTTTTTCAGCTGGCTTGCCATCGATTTTGCATCCACCCGAATACCCATAGAAGAAACCTCAAAGGCACAGTCAAGCACTTTGTTGTAGAAAATAATGTCACCGTTGAGGCTCCAGTCATCATAGTCCGGAGCGCGTCCGTCATGCTTCTGACCGGATTCCAAAAGATCGCCGATCTTCATGAGAAATACGGTAGGATGCTCTGCTAAAAATGCATTTTCTCTCTGCTTCGGCGGCAGATCCGGATAGAGGTTCTCAAGCTCCTGGGTTGTAATAAAGGTAATATCTCTGGAAAGCGTTACCGGAATTTGAGGATAAACTTCCTTAACGCTGTCTAAGGTGTCACAAATGGCGCCTACGATTGCGGTAACAGTTTCTTTTAAATAGTCCTCGTTGCGCTGCTGTGCAGTGATAATTTTTTCCCAGTCCCACTGATCTACATAGATGGAGTGGAGGTTTGAAAGCTCTTCATCACGGCGAATTGCGTTCATGTCTGTATAAAGGCCTTCCCCGGCTGAAAACCCGTACTGATAAAGGGCGTTACGCTTCCACTTTGCCAGCGAATGTACAACCTGTGCCGTCTTTCCGCCCAGCTCCGGAATATCAAAGGCTACCGGACGTTCCACACCGTTTAAGTCATCATTGATTCCCGTGGTGGGATCCACAAACAGAGGAGCGGTGACCCGCTTCAGATTCAGCGCCTGGGAGAGATTCTTTTGGAACTCCTTTTTAATCAAATCAATGGCTGCCTGTGTCTGATACAGTCCCAGTGATGTACAATAGTCGCTTGGAATCATGGTTTTGCTCATAAC